>JASLCW010000254.1 GCA_030151765.1 Marmoricola sp. | reverse complement strand
GTGAACCTGATGAGCTCGGGCGTGGTCGCGGCGCCCGGCGTGAAGTACCTCAACATCTCCACCCGGTACGACGAGCTGGTGCTGCCCTACACGAGCGGTCAGCTCACCGGCTATCCGAACATGAGCAATGTGGTGCTCCAGAACATCTGCCCCACGGACTTCACCGAGCACTTCGAGATCGCCTCGGATCCCAATGCCGCCCAGCTCGTCCTGAACTTCCTCGATCCCGCTCACGCGACACCGGTGAAGTGCAAGCTCGTGCTCCCCTTCAACGGTTTCGTCTACTGAGTTTGACGGCGCGAGCGGCGCTGCACTCCGGTGCGTCGTCAGCTCGCCCGCCGTGGCGGCTTCCGTTCCGCCCCGCTACCGCGCGCGCAGTCGACACCGTCACGGGACGCGGCCGCCTGGCGGCTCACGCCCCGTGCTTGTCGGTCAGTCGGCGAGGACGCCGTAGATCTTGCGGCGTGCCTCGGCCATGATCTCTACGGCCTGCTCGCGCTGCTCCGGCGTACCGGTGGCGGCGACCTGCCACATCGCGGTCATGGTCTGCACCAGGGCTCGCTTGAACGGGTCCTCGCCCGCACTCGCATCCTCGGTGAAGGCCGTCCAGACGGCGGCCAGCGACTCGGCGTTCTCGGTCGCGTAGGCGCGACCCGCCTCGGTCAGCCGGACCACCTTGCGGCTGCCCGCGGCGACGGTCTCGACGAGACCCTCGTCCTCGAGGGCGGCGATGGTCGGATAGATCGAGCCGGGGCTGGGCCGCCAGGCGTCCTCGGTCCGCTCGGCGATCTGCTGGCCGATCTGGTAGCCGTTGAGCTCGTCCTCGGTCGAGGCGAGCACGTCGAGGATGGCCGCGCGGACATCGCCGCGACGGACCCGCGGGCCGCCACGGCCGCGTCCACCCCGGCGCGGGTCCGGACCGAAGACCGGTCCCCAGGCGGGGCCGAAGAAGCCCCCGCCACCACCGAAGGGCCCGAAGCCTGGGCCGAAGCCCGGACGACCGTGGCCGTGGCCGCGCCCCTCACCGCGTCCACCGCGCTGGCGGCGGACCGACTCGAACTCACCACGAACCTCGTGGTCCCACTTCTGATTGAAGCTGTTGGTCCTCATCTCGAGATCTCCTTTCATTCAATGCCACCGGCGGATGATCAGCCTGGTGACTATCTCGATACGTTGACGATATATCGCGATGCTCGGGAAAGCAAGTCGCCGCCCACCTCCCGGTCGCGCCTCCCCGGCGGCGGGCCCGACGCTGGGTAGCGTGCAGCGGTGACTTCCCCGACTCACGACCGCTACGGCACCGACGTCCTCGCCACCGACTGGCGGCCCCGCAACGGCCGCTCCACCGAGATCAGCGCCGATCGCGGCCTCGTCGTGGAGGAGGTCACCACCGACTGGTGCGGTGAGATCGTGCAGGTCGACCGCGACCTCGACACGGTCACGCTTGAGGACCGGCACCGGAAGCGTCGTACCTTCCCGCTCGGCCCCGGCTTCCACCTGGAGGGCCGCCCCGTCATCCTGGTCGCGCCGGCCCGCAAAGGCCCCGAGAAGGAGACGCGTACGGCGTCCGGCTCGGTCGCGGTCGAGGGCGTGAAGGCCCGCGTCGCCCGGGCCAGCCGGATCTTCGTCGAGGGCCGTCACGATGCCGAGCTCGTCGAGAAGGTGTGGGGCGACGACCTGCGCATCGAGGGCGTGGTGGTCGAGTACATCGACGGCGTCGACGACCTCTCCGCCGTACTCCGCGACTTCGGCCCCGGCCCGAACCGCCGTGTCGGCGTGCTCGTCGATCACCTGGTCCCCGGCAGCAAGGAGAGCCGCATCGCCGACGCCGTGCGCCGCTCCCCCGACGGCAAGCACGTCCTCATCGTCGGCCATCCCTTCATCGACATCTGGGCCGCCGTGAAACCCCAGCGTCTCGGCTTCAAGGCCTGGCCGACCGTGCCGCGGAACATCGAGTGGAAGAAGGGCGTCTGTCAGCAGTTCGGCTGGCCGCACCGCGACCAGGCCGATATCGCCCGCGCCTGGAAGCACATCCTCGGCGGCGTCCGCGGCTTCCAGGACCTCGACCCCGCCCTGATCGGCCGTGTCGAGGAGCTCATCGACTTCGTGACCGCGCCCGCCTCCTGACACTGTGGGGCGTCATACGAAATGGTTCCCATGGGCACCGTTTCGTATGACGTCCGGCGACCCTAAGGCAACAGATCGCGGACCACGCCGTCGGCAAGGAGCCGGCCGGCGTCGGTGAGGACCAGCCGGTCCCCTTCGCGTACGACGAGGCCATCCCCGAGCGGACCCTCGATCCGGCGCACGTCGGGCAGGACCGCGATCGGCATGCCCTCCCGCAGCCGCAGTTCGAGCATCACCCGCTCCATCAGCCGCGCGTCCGCGCCGACCTGTTCCTCGTCCGCCGCAGGCGACTCACCGGCGGCGAGGCGTTCGGCGTACGCGCGCGGATGCTTCACATTCCACCAGCGCCGCCCGGCCAGGTGCGAGTGCGCTCCGGGGCCGATGCCCCACCAGTCGTCGCTGCGCCAGTAGCCGAGATTGTGCCGGCAGCGGGCGGCGTCCTCGCGAGCCCAGTTGGAGACCTCGTACCACTCGAGTCCCGCGGTCCGGAAGGCCTCGTCGGCCTGCACGTACTTGTCCGCCAGGTCGTCCTCGTCGGGCATCGGCACCTCGCCCCGGCGTACCCGGCGGCCCAGCGCGGTGCCCTCCTCGACGATCAGCGAGTACGCCGACACATGGTCGGGCGCGCACCCGAGCGCGGTGTCGAGGGAGGTCTGCCAGTCGGCAACGCTCTCCCCCGGGCTGCCGTAGATCAGGTCCAGGCTGATCTGCCCGAAGCCGGCCGCTCGCGCCCACGCGACCACGTCGGGGATCCGGTCGGGATCGTGGGTGCGCTCCAGCAGCGCCAGCACGTGCGGCACCGCCGACTGCATGCCGAAGGAGATCCGGTTGAAGCCGCCCTCACGCAGGCGCGCCAGCGACTCCGGGCTGACGCTGTCCGGATTGGCTTCCGTCGTCACCTCGACGTCCTCGGCCAGCCCGTGCGTACGACGGATCGCGTCGAGCATGCGCACCAGGTCGTCGGCCGGGAGTTGAGTCGGCGTCCCCCCGCCGAAGAAGACGGTGTCGACCACCCGGTCGCCCAACAGTCCGACGGAGGACTCCACCTCGGCGATCGCCCAGCCGGCGTACTCGCGCTGCGAGCCGCCGCCCCCGAGCTCGATCGCCGTGTAGGTGTTGAAGTCGCAGTAGCCACAGCGCACCGAGCAGAAGGGCACGTGCACGTAGAAACCCAGCGACATGAGGCAATTGTCGCTGGTCGAGGGAGGAAGACCCGAGCGGGTCAGACCTCGACGACGGTGGCGCCGTCGGCGGCGCGCTGGACCGCCTCGCAGCCGTTCTTGGCGGCCGCCTTGGTCTCGTAGGCCTCGCCGGTGGCGACGACCTCGCCGTTGCCGGCCTTCAGGCGGAAGCGGAACTTGCCCGCCTTGTCCTCGTACACCTCGAACTTGCCAGCCATGACGACCTCCAGCGGGTGTTGACGGTCCCGACGACCGCCGCGCGGGACGACGTTAGTCCCGCGCCGACCGGCTTGACCAGACCTCAGTTGTAGAAGCCGTCGAGAGTTTGCGCGTAGTTCTTCTCGATCACATTGCGCTTCACCTTGAGCGACGGGGTCAGCTCGCCGGATTCGATGGAGAGGTCGTGGTCGAGGATCTGGAACTTCTTGATCGTCTCCCAGCGGTTCAGCTGGGAATTGAGCTGGTCGACATACCCCTGGACCATGTCGCGACAGGCCTGGCTCGCCACGACCTCGGCGTACGACTTGCCGGCCATGCCGTTCTCGGCGGCCCAGTCCGGTACGGCGTCCGGGTCGAGCGTGACCAGTGCGACCACGAAGTTGCGCTCGTTGCCGAAGACCATGAACTGGCTGGCGTAGGGGCACAGCGCCTTGAACTTCGCCTCGATGGCGTTGGGGGCGATGTACTTGCCACCGGAGGTCTTGAAGAGCTCCTTGATCCGGCCGGTGATGGTCAGATAGCCGTCGGCGTCGAGGCTGCCCTTGTCGCCGGTGTGGAAGTAGCCGTCCTCGGTGAAGACCGCGGCGGTGTCCTCGGGCCGGTTGTGATAGCCGGCCATCACGTTGGGGCCCTTGATCAGGATCTCGTCGTTCTCGCCGAGGCGGACCGACGAGCCCGGGAAGGCCGGGCCGACGGT
>JASLCW010000246.1 GCA_030151765.1 Marmoricola sp. | reverse complement strand
CGACCTATCACAACAGCTACCACATCTTCCTCAAGCAGCTGACCTGGGTGATCCTGGCGCTGCCGATCGCGATGATCGCCACGCGCATCCCCACGCGGGTGCTCCGGCTGCTCGCCTGGCCGGCCGTCTTCGGGTCCGTCATCCTGATCGGTCTGACGCAGACCGGCCTGGGTTCGCGGGTGAACGGAAACCAGAACTGGCTCGCGCTGGGCCCGATGAGCCTGCAGCCCTCCGAGATCGCGAAGCTGGCGATCGTCATCTGGGCGGCGGACATCTATGCCCGCAAGGACAAGGTCCTCGGCTCCTGGAAGCACATGGTCTTCCCGGTCGCTCCCGCGATCGTCCTGATCGTGGGTCTGGTGATCGTCGGTGGCGACCTCGGTACCGCGCTGGTGCTGCTCGCGATCATGATCGGCATGCTCTGGATCGTCGGCATCCCGGCGCGACTCTTCACGATCTCGTTCGCGGTGGTCGGGGTGGTGGCCTTCTACCTGGCCGCCACCAGCCCGCACCGCCTCGCCCGACTGCGTACCTTCACCGATCCCTTCGCCTATTTCCAGGGAACCGGCTGGCAGGCCGCGCACGGCCTGATCGGCATGGCCAGCGGCGGCATCTTCGGCAAGGGCATGGGCGCCAGCCAGCAGAAGTGGGGCAATCTTCCCGAGGCGCACACCGACTTCATCTTCGCGGTGATCGGCGAGGAGCTCGGCCTGGTCGGCACGCTCCTGGTGCTGGGGCTCTTCGCGGTCTTCGCGTGGGCGGCGGTACGGCTCGCCACCCAGACCGCCGACCCGTTCGTGCGCTATGTCTGCTTCGGCGCCACCATCTGGCTGATGGCGCAGATGATGATCAATGTCGGCATGGTGCTCGCCCTGCTCCCGGTCATCGGCATCCCCCTGCCGCTGGTCTCGTACGGCGGCTCCGCGCTGCTGCCCTCACTGATCGCGGTCGGGCTGCTGCTCGGTTTCGCACGCCGTGAACCCGAGGCGGCGGCCGCGATCGCCGACCGCCGTCGTGCGCGTCGTCAGGCGCGGCCCTCCGAGGGGCGGGGGAGCAGCGGCATCAACGCCGCGATCCGGCGGGCGCGGAAATGACGCGGGTCCTGCTCGCGGGGGGTGGCACGGCCGGCCACACCTCGCCGCTCCTGGCCACCGCCGATGCCTTGCGTCGTCTCGAGCCCGGCGTCGAGGTGGTCGCGCTCGGCACCGCCCGCGGGTTGGAGACGCGTGTCGTCCCGGCGGCCGGCTATCCCCTCGAACTGGTGCCGCCGGTGCCGCTGCCGCGTCGTCCCGGTGCCGACCTCGCCCGCGTGCCCGGTCGGCTGCGCGCGGCCCGCAATGCCGCCCTCGAGGTGGTCGACCGGATCAGGCCCGACGTGATCGCCGGCTTCGGCGGCTATGTCTCCGTGCCCGCCTATCTGGCCGCGCGCAAGCGCTCGCTGCCGCTGGTGGTGCACGAGGGCAATGCCCTGCCCGGCTGGGCGAACAAGCTCGGTGCCCGGATGACCGACCTGGTCGCGACGAGCTTCCCCGACACCCCGCTCCCGCACGCGCAGTTCATCGGGCTGCCGGTGCGGCAGGCGATCGCGACCCTCGACCGGTCCGCGATGCGCTCGGAGGCGCGGGCCTTCTTCGGACTCGATCCCGACCTCCCGACCCTGCTGGTGACCGGGGGTTCGCAAGGTGCGCAGCGGATCAACGGCGCGATGGCCGACGCGGCGGCGGCGCTGGCCGCGGCCGGGGTGCAGGTCCTGCACGTCATCGGGCCGAAGAACGAACTCGAGGCACCGACGTACGGCGCGCCGTACGTCGTGCTCAACTACGTCGACCGCATGGACCTCGCGTACGCCGCCGCCGATCTGGTGCTGGCGCGCTCCGGCAGCAACACCGTGACCGAGGTGTCGAGTGTGGGACTGCCCGGGATCTTCTGCCCGCTGCCGATCGGCAACGGCGAGCAGGCGCTCAACGCCCGCCCCGTCGTGGACGCCGGTGGCGGCCTGCTCATCGCCGACGCCGAACTGACCGGGGCGTGGATCGAGGCGACCGTGCCGCCGCTGGCCCACGACCCGCAGCGGCTGGAGGAGATGTCCCGTGCCGCCGCGAGCCGGCTTCCTGCAGGAGCCGACGAGCGCCTGGCCCGGATGATCCTCGAGGCCGTGCGATGAGGGTCCCGGTCCCCGACGAGCTGCTTCCCGCCGACCAGCTCGGACGCGTCCACTTCATCGGCATCGGCGGCGCCGGTCTCTCCGGCATCGCCCGGATCATGCTGGCCCGGGGGATCACCGTCTCCGGCAGCGATGCCCGGGAGTCCCCGACGCTGGCCGCCCTGACCGCCCTCGGCGCCACCTGTCATGTGGGTCATGACGCCGCGCATGTCGCCGACGCGGACACGGTCGTCGTCTCGACCGCCGTACGCGAGGACAACCCCGAGGTGCGCGCGGCTCGCGAGCGCGGCCTGCGGCTGCTGCCGCGCTCGGCGGCGCTCAGTGCGGTGATGGCCGGCCGGCGGGTGATCGCCGTCGCCGGCACGCACGGCAAGACCACCACCACCTCCCTGCTCACGGTTGCCTTGCAGCACTGCGGAGCGGATCCGTCGTTCGCGATCGGGGGTGAGCTCAACGAGTCCGGCTCCAACGCGCACGACGGCACCGGCGATCTCTTCGTGGCCGAGGCCGACGAGTCCGACGGTGCCTTCCTGGTCTACTCGCCCAAGGTCGCCGTGGTGACCAACGTCGAGGCCGACCACCTCGACAACTACGGGACCGTCGAGGCCTATCGCGAGGCCTTCGAGAGCTTCC
>JASLCW010000239.1 GCA_030151765.1 Marmoricola sp. | reverse complement strand
GGTCGCCGGCATTGCCGCTGGCGATGACCATCTGTACGCCGGCCTGGATCGCCGCGTTGACCGCGATCGAGTCGCCGTCGTCGGGCGATCCGAAGTCGGAGCCGAGGGAGAGGTTCGCGACGTCCACGTGGTCGGAGGTGTCGCCGTCGCCGTTGGGGTCCATCGCCTTGTCGATGGCCGCGGAGACGACATCGCTGCTGCCCTCGCAGCCGAAGACGCGGAAGGCGTAGAGCTTGGCCTTCGGAGCCATGCCGGGACCGATCTTCATCGAGTCGAAGGGCGTCGAGTCGTTGTAGGCGCCGGTGTAGGTCGAGCCGTCGGCGTTCTCGCCGTATCCGGCGACCGTGCCGGCGACGTGCGAGCCGTGGCCGTTGCAGTCCAGCGGGTAGTCGTCGGGCGCCGGGACCGGGTCGTAGGCATCGCCGGCCGTCGGGTCGGCGTTGTAGTGGTCGCCGACCAGGTCGAACCCGCCGATGACCTTGTCGCCGGGGAAGTCGGCATCGTCCTTGCCGAGCGCGGCCTTGGCCGCCTGGTAGGCCGCCACGGTGCCCTCACCGCCGAGGTCCGCGTGGGTGTAGTCGATGCCGGTGTCGATGATCGCCACCGTGGTGTCCGCACCGAGGTTGCCGTAGGCCGTCCAGGCCGCGGGCGCACCCTGCAGCGGTACGGCGTACGAGTTCGTGGGCTTCTTCGGTGCGATCGGGTAGACCGCCTGCACACCCTTGAGAGCCCGGAGGGCCTCGAAGTTACGGACGTCCGTGTAGACGCCCACGCCCGCCAGGGCGGCGTGCATGCGGAAGATCGTCCGCGCCGAGTGCGGCAGGCTGCGCATCTCGCTGATCACCGCGTTCTGTGCGCGCGTGACCGAACTCAACTGACCGCGGGCAGCAGCCTTGGCACTCGCGAGTCCGCTGCCCCTGTTCTGGGCGAAGACGGCTGCCGTGCTCTTCGTGGACAGCTTGACCAAGAAGGCGTAGTTGCCCTTGTGCGGCAAGGCCGCCGGACGTCCGCCGCTGTTGCGCGACTTGTCCAGCTTCTTGCCGGACACCTTGATGCCCTTGGTCAGCTGCTGCTGCGGTTTGGCCGACGCCGCACCCATGCCGAGCGAGGTCGCGATAGCGACTGCTGCTCCGACGGCAAGGATCTTTCGCGCCGGGTTCGTGTCCCGATACATCTCCACCTCGATTGCGCAGATTTCGACAAAAGTTCAAGGCGCATCCCCCACGCGCACCTCGCGGAGTGAACCAAATCACATCGCAGGGACCCTTGGGAAGAGCCCTCGCCGATTCCGCTGGGTAGCCTGAAGAGGTGGCGAGCGACGAGATCCCGACCCGGACCGAGCACGACTCGATGGGCGAGGTCGCCGTACCTCGCGAGGCCCTGTGGCGGGCGCAGACCCAACGCGCGGTCGAGAACTTCCCGATCTCCGGTACGCCGATCGAACCGGCGCTGATCGTCGCGCTGGCCCGGATCAAGCGCGCGGCCGCGATCGCCAACGCGCGGCTCGGCGTGCTGGACCAGGCGCGCGCGGATGCGATCGTCGCGGCCGCCGAGGAGATCGCGGGCGGCGCCCATCACGATGCCTTCCCGATCGATGTCTTCCAGACCGGCTCGGGCACCAGCTCGAACATGAACACCAACGAGGTCATCGCCTCGCTGACCGCTCGCGCCGGGGTCGACGTCCACCCCAATGACCACGTCAACGCGAGCCAGTCCAGCAATGACACCTTCCCGACCGCGATCCACGTCGCCGCCGCGACGGGCGTGGCGACGGCCCTCGTGCCGGCGCTGCGGCACCTGGAGCGTGCGCTGGCCGCCAAGGCTGACGAGTTCGCCCCGTTGGTGAAGTCCGGCCGTACCCATCTGATGGACGCCACGCCGGTCACCCTGGGCCAGGAGTTCGGCGGCTACGCGAGCATCTGTCACCTGGCGGTCGAACGACTCGAGGCGGCCCTGCCGCACGTCCTCGAACTCCCCCTGGGCGGCACCGCCGTCGGCACCGGGATCAACACCCCTCCGGGCTTCGCGGCCGCGGTGATCGGCGTACTCGCCGAGGACACCGGCCTGCCCTTCACCGAGGCCCGGAACCACTTCGAGGCGCAGGGCGGCCAGGACTCCCTCGTCGAGCTCTCCGGCCAGTTGCGCACCATCGCGGTCGGCCTCACCAAGATCTGCAACGACCTGCGCTGGATGAGTTCCGGACCGACCACCGGTCTCGCCGAGATCCACCTCCCGGACCTACAGCCGGGATCGAGCATCATGCCGGGCAAGGTGAATCCGGTACTGCCCGAGGCGACCCTGATGGTCTGCGCCCAGGTGATCGGCAATGACACCGCCGTCACCTTCGGCGGCGCCGGCGGCAACTTCGAGCTCAACGTGATGATGCCGGTGATGGCCCGCAATCTGCTGGAGTCGATCCGGCTCCTGTCGGCGGTCACGGTCGTCCTCGCCGACCGCTGCGTCGACGGCATCACCGCGAATCCCGAGCGGATGCGCACCTACGCGGAGTCCTCCCCCAGCGTGGTCACACCGCTCAACAAGCACCTCGGCTACGAAGAGGCGGCGAAGATCGCCAAGGCGGCCCTCGCCGCCGGTCGCACGATCCGCGAGCAGGTGCTCGACATGGGGTACGTCGAGCGCGGGGAGATCAGCCTCGAGGACCTCGACGCCGCGCTGGACGTCGACTCGATGACCGGTCGGTCCCGGGGCTGAGCTGCTGGTCCGCTGCCCGGCCGCATGGGGCGCCGCTTCGGCTGAGATTGGCTGGCGGCTCACGACCCCCGGTGGTCACCGACAAAGGCGGCTGCGACGGAGCGAGGCCGGCATTCCCCCGCGGCAGGCACTCGGCTCACCGCCGAGTATGGAGACAATCGGGTTCTCGACGGCATCCCGAGACGACCGTCCTGTCTCCGAAATCGGGTCGTGGTCCCACCTGCGCCCGCCCGAAGCAGCCCGATGTGGCCCGACGGACAAGAGCCAAACCGGCAAGATTCGGCCGGTCAGAGCAGTGGCTCAGTACCACCCGTGGGCGGACTTGAAGGCCCAGGCGGAGCAAGCTGATCCGTACCGCTTCTTGATGTAGTCCAGGCCCCAGCGGATCTGCGTCTCGGCATTGTTCTGCCAGTCGGGGCCGGCCGAGGACATCTTCGAGCCCGGGAGCGCCTGCGGGATTCCGTACGCGCTGGAGGTCGGGTTGTCGGCGTGGACATTCCAGTTGCTCTCCTGGGTCCAGATGCGGTCGATGCAGCTGAACTGGCTGGGGAGTAGGCCGTACTGCGGCATCAGGGCCTGGGTGAGCGTCTTGGGGTCGGCGGAGCTGAGGTCCTCGGTGCGGGTGAAGGCCCGGCCGTTGGAATTGGACAGCACCGCCTGCTTGATCCGGTCGGCCTGCGCGCGGCGGTCGACGGAGGAGCGCGAGGCCTGCTGCTCGCGGGCGGCGAGCTCGGTCGCGGTGAGCGGCTTCACGGCGCTCGCCGCGGTCAGCGCGGCGGCGGAGTCGTGGGGTACGTCGTCCCCGAGGACGCCCGCGGAGACGGCGACACCCGTCGCGGCAACGGCGACGCCCGACATCAGGGCGCCATTGCGGATCGCGACCTTCCGTACGGACTTTCGGACAGGCTTGACCGGTTCGTCCCGGTGCTTCGGGACGTACTTGGGCTTGGGCACAGCTCGACTTTCGGTTGACGGCGGGGGACGTCAATCGCGTAAGACCTGGGGCACACGCAACAGGGGGAAGACACCCCACGATGACGGATTCCGTCACGTCTGGCAAACGGAACGCACAAATTCGGTGGAAAAATCAGCCTTGCGCAAGTAAGCGCGTCGTACGACGCCTCGCATCGTGCTGAGCTGCCCCATCACATCGTGCTGAGCTGCCCCATCACATCGTGACGTGCTCCAGCATCTCGGTCACCAGCGCGGCGATCGGGGAACGCTCGGACCGGGTCAGCGTGACGTGCGCGAAGAGCGGGTGCCCCTTGAGCCGGTCGACCACGGCGACCACGCCGTCGTGGCGTCCGACGCGCAGGTTGTCGCGCTGGGCCACGTCGTGCGTGAGCACCACCTTGGAATTGCTGCCGATCCGGGAGAGGACGGTGAGCAGCACATTGCGTTCCAGCGACTGCGCCTCGTCGACGATCACGTAGGCGTCGTGCAGCGAGCGGCCCCGGATGTGGGTCAGCGGGAGCACCTCGAGCATGCCCCGATCGAGGACCTCGTCGACCACGTCCTGCGTCGTGAGGGCACCGAGCGTGTCGAAGACCGCCTGGCCCCAGGGCGACATCTTCTCCGACTCGTTGCCGGGCAGATAGCCGAGCTCCTGGCCGCCCACGGCGTACAGCGGGCGGAAGACGACGACCTTCTTGTGCTGCCGCCGCTCGAGCACCGCCTCGAGTCCCGCGCACAGCGCGAGAGCGGACTTTCCGGTACCGGCCCGGCCGCCCAGGGAGACGATGCCGACCTCGGGATCGAGCAGGAGATCCAGCGCCACCCGCTGCTCGGCGGAGCGGCCGTGGATGCCGAAGGCCTCGCGGTCGCCGCGCACCAGGTGCACCCGCTTGTCCGCCTTGACGCGGCCGAGCGCGCTGCCCCGTTCGGACATCAGCACGAGACCGGTGTGGCAGGGCAGATCGCGAGCATCGTCGAGATCGATCACGCCGTCGTCGTACAGCTCGTCGAGGTCGGCGCCGGTGACGTCGAGCTCGGCCATTCCGGTCCAGCCGGTCTCGGACTCGTGCACCTGCTCGCCGCGGTACTCGGCAGCGTCGAGACCGACCGCCGAGGCCTTGATGCGAAGCGGCAGGTCCTTGGAGACCAGGGTGACCTCGTGACCTTCGTTGGCCAGGTTGCGCGCGACGGCGAGGATCCGGGTGTCGTTGTCGCCGAGCCGGAAGCCGGAGGGCAGCGACTCGGGATCGGTGTGGTTGAGCTCGACGCGGATCGTGCCGCCGTGCTCGCCGATGGACACGGGTTCGTCGAGGCGGCCGTTGCTGACCCGGAGTTCGTCGAGCATGCGCAGCGCCGTACGGGCGAAGTAGCCGAGCTCGGGGTGATGCCGTTTGCCTTCCAGCTCGGTGATCACCACGACGGGAAGCACGACCTCATGTTCGTCGAAGCGCCGCAGGGCGCCGGGGTCGGCGAGGAGCACCGACGTGTCGAGGACATAGGTACGACGTCCCGGCGTGGCTGATGCCTTGGCCTTCTTCGGGGCGGACGAGCGGGTGTTGCGCGAGGCGGAGCTCTTGGCTGCAGTGGCCACTGGGCATTTCCCCTTTGGTGGACCGACGCGCGCACCCGGCGCCCGGTCCGTCAGTTGTGCTCGGACCGGACTCCATCGCAGGGCCGCGTGTGCCGGCCTCTGCAGGGTGGTTGCCAGTGATGTCTCACCAGTCTCCTTGGTGCCCGGATCGATGGGCTTCCCCGCCCGTCGACACCTCGAAAGTACGTCCGCCGGGGCGGCCGACCGTGGCGACACGCCCGAACTGAGGGTGAATGCTGAGCTACGTTCGCGGGGCCTCAGACGCCCCGGCGGCGCTCGGTGTGGGCATAGGCGCGGACCGCCCGGAGGAAGTCCACCCGCCGGAAGTCGGGCCAGTAAGCCTCACAGAAGTAGAACTCGCTCTGCGCGCTCTGCCAGAGCAGGAAGCCGCCGAGGCGCTGCTCGCCCGACGTGCGGATCACGAGGTCGGGATCGGGCTGGCCCTTGGTGTAGAGGTGCTCGGCGATGTGCTCGACATCGACCGCCTCGGCGAGCTCTTCGATCGAGGTGCCCTTGTCGGCGGCCTCCTGGAGCAGGGATCGGACCGCGTCCGCGATCTCCCGGCGGCCGCCGTACCCGACGGCGACGTTGACGATCAGGCCTTCGACGTCGCGGGTCGACTCCGCGGCTGCCTTGAGGCGCGCCGCGGTCGCCGCCGGCAGCAGGTCGAGCGCGCCGACCGGATGCACCCGCCAGCGGCCCGTCGAGGCGAGCTGCTCGACGGCGTCGCCGATGATGTCGAGCAGGGCATGCAACTCCCCCGGCGCACGATTGAGGTTGTCGGTGGAGAGCAGCCACAGCGTGACCACCTCGACGCCGATCTCCTCACACCAGCCGAGCAGGGGTTCGATGTTGGCGGCGCCGGCCCGGTGACCGTCGGCCGTGTCCGCACCGACGGCCTTCGCCCAGCGGCGGTTGCCGTCGAGCATCACGCCGACGTGTTTGGGGATGCGGTCGGTCGGGAGATTGCGTACGACGCGCGCCTCGTAGGCCGGGTAGAGCACCCGTCGAAGCCCGTTCTTCCAATCGACCACGCTCACAGATTACCGATATCACCACACCGCGGCGGCGCATTGGCGGGCCCTCTAATCTTGCTCCCATGACCGCAGCCCGCCCGCACCCCCGCGCCCCCATCGACGGGGGCTCCGGTTCCGGCCGGGCCGCCGAGGCCTTCGACCGTGCCGCCGAGGTGGTCGCGGACAAGCTCGCCGAGGTCAAGCCGAAGCTCCGCGGCTGGATGCACGCCGGCTCGGTCCCGCTGATGACGGCCGCCTTCGCCGTCCTCATCGTGCTGTCGCCGACCCCGGCGACCCGCGTCGGATCGGCCATCTTCGCGGCCAGCGCGATCCTGCTCTTCACCGTGTCGGGCATCTACCACCGCGGCAGCTGGTCGCCTCGCCTGTGGGCCTTCTGGCGTCGCTTCGACCATGCCAACATCTATGCGCTGATCGCCGGCACCTACACGCCCTTCGCCTTCCTCTATCTCCACGGCGGCGCCCGCTGGACCCTGATCGGGGTCGTGTGGGGATGCGCGATCGCCGGCATGATCTTCAAGATCGCCAAGCCCGACGCGCCGCGCTGGTTCTCCACGCCGCTCTACATCGGCCTGGGCTGGATGGCCGTGGTCTTCATCCCCCACTGGATCGACGGGGGTCGCGCCTTCCCCACGTGGGTCAACATCACCGTCTTCGTGCTGGTCGCCACCGGCGGCATCCTCTACACGCTCGGCGGGCTGGTCTATGCCGCCAAGCGGCCCGACCCGTCACCCACCTGGTTCGGCTTCCACGAGATCTTCCACAGCTTCACCGTCGCCGCCTTCATCTGTCAGTACGTCGCGGTCTCGATCGCCACCTATAACCTGACTGCGTGATCAACGGGACCTGCGCGGACGACTTCACTCCCCTGGCCGACCTGCTCGCGGCCAACCTCGCCGACGGCACCGACGTGGGCGCCAGCCTCGCGGTGATCCGTGACGGCGAGCTCGTGGTCGACCTGTGGGGCGGCGAGGCTCGCCCGGGCGTCCCGTGGACCGAGGACACCGTCGTCCAGGTCTGGTCCGTGACGAAGACGATGGCGGCGCTCACGACGCTGGTGCTCGCCGATCGCGGCGAACTCGACCTCGACGCACCGGTCGCGTCGTACTGGCCCGAATTCGGTGCGGCCGGCAAGGAGCGCGTCCTCGTGCGCGATCTGCTCGCGCACACCTCCGGCGTCGCCGGCTGGACCGAGCCGATCACCTTCGAGCAGATGCTCGACCTCCCGTACGCCGAGTCCGCGCTGGCCGCGCAAGCTCCGTGGTGGCCGCTCGGTGAGGGCTCCGGCTATCACATGATCTGCTACGGGCACCTCATCGACGGCCTGATCCGGGCCGCGACCGGCGTACCGCTGTCGGAGCAGTTCCACAAGCTCGTCGCCGAGCCTCTAGGGGCGGACTTCCTGATGGGCGTGCCCGCCGATGACATGGCGCGATGCGCCGACATGATCCCGCCGCCTCCCGGCGGCATCGACACCGACGCGCTGCCCCCGGACAACCTGCTGATCCCGACGCTGGTCAACCCGCTGTTGGACATCGGCGGCGCCTGCAACGAGGCACCCTGGCGTTCGGTCTCAGTGGCCGGGGCGAACGGGCACGGTAATGCCCGCTCCGTCGCCCGCGCGCAGTCGGTCGTCTCACACGGTGGTGAGGTGAACGGCGTACGGCTGCTGTCGGAGGCGATGGTCGACCGGATCTTCGAGGTCCAGGCCGAAGGCATCGACCGGGTGCTGCTCTCCCCGACGAAGTGGGGCATCGGCTACAGCCTCCCGGTGCCGGCCTCGGCGCCGGCCGTGCCCGAGGGCAGAGTCTGCTGGTGGACCGGATACGGCGGGGCGATCGTGGTCAACGACCTCGACCGCAAGGTGACCATCGCCTACGCGATGAACAAGCTGGACAACCACTTCATGTCGTCGCCGCGTACGGACGCCTACGTCCGCGCGGCGCTCGGGTGCCTCTGATCAGGTCGTGCCGAGCAGGGCGCTCAGGTCGTCCACACTGGTGACGGGTCGCTGACAGACGAGATTGCGGCACACGTACGCCGCTGCGCGCCCGTCGACGAGATCGCGCCCTTCCAGCAAGGGGATTCCGGTCATGCCGGGTTCCGCGGCGACCACCACCGCGCCCGGCGCACGACGTGCCGCGTCGGCGAGCTGCCGCGCTTCTCGTCCGCTGCCGATGACGGCGATCTCGACCGGGCCCGACAGCATCTCGGCGGCGGCGACCAAGGACCAGCCCGCGAAGCGCGGCGCCCGTTCGATGAGGCCGGCGATGCTGCGCAGTGCCGCTTCGGCAGCATCACGGTGCCTGCCTGAGCCGGTGAGAGCGGCGTAGCGGGTGAGCGCACGGGTCATCGCGGAATGCCCGCTGGGACTGGCATTGTCCGAGGGATCCCGCGGTCGCAGGACCAGCTTCTCGGCATCGGCCGCCGTGTCGTAGAAGCCACCCTCGCCATCGGCGAAGTCCGTCAATGCCTTGTCCAGCAAGGCTTCTGCGCGTTGCAGCCAGGCCGCATCCGCCGTCGCGGAAGCGAGCGAGAGGAAGCCGTCAGCCACCAGCGCGTAGTCCTCGAGAACGCCGACGGGGGCGCCGGCGATGCCGTCCCGCGAGACCCGGCGGAGGGTGGAGCCGTCGAGATGGATCCGGGCCAGCAGGTCACCACACGCGATCGCCGCGTCGAGGTAGTCCTGCTCGTCGAGGAGCAGACCGGCGTCCACGAGTGCCGCGATGGCGAGGCCGTTCCAGGCGGCCACGACCTTGTCGTCGCGAGCCGGGCGGGTACGTCGCTCGCGGGCGTCGTACAGGCTGCGCCGGATGCGATCCCAGCGATCGGCATCGTCGGGATCGGCCCGCAACTGCAGGGTCGAGCTGCCGTGCTCGAAGGTGCCGGCCTCGGTCACCGTGAGCAGGCTCGCCGCCCAGCGGCCATCGTCCTCGCCCAGCACCTCGACGAGCTCGGCCGGCGTCCAGGCGTAGAAGCGCCCTTCGACGCCCTCGGTGTCGGCATCCAGCGCCGACGCGAAGCCGCCTTCAGGCGTGCGGAGCTCGCGGAGCATGAAGTCCGCGGTCTCCCGGGCGATCCGCTCCCCCAGATCGCCACCGACGCGGGCGTAGAGGCCGAGCAGTTGCGCGTTGTCGTAGAGCATCTTCTCGAAGTGCGGC
>JASLCW010000215.1 GCA_030151765.1 Marmoricola sp. | reverse complement strand
GCCGTCGGGCGTCGTGACCGGGGTGATCTCGTTGGCCCAGAAGCCGTCGGCGATGGCCTTCTCGGCGAGGTTCTGGCTGCGGACCGCGAACTCGTCGAGCTCCTGGCGGGAGAGGCCGCGCATCCGGGCGACGTTCTCCGCGGTCTGCCCCATCGCGATGTAGATGTCCGGGAGGAGGCCGTCCTCACGCGGGTCGTGCCAGTCCCGGCCACCCTCGGCGTACTCGTTGGTCTTCACCTGAGCGGCCTCGAACTTGGGGTTCTTGGTGTTCGGGATGTGGTCCGAGGTGCCGAACTGGAAGCGCGACACGGTCTCGACGCCGGCCGAGATGAAGGCGCTGCCCTCACCGGCCTTGATGGCGTGGAAGGCCATCCGGGTGGTCTGCACCGACGACGAGCAGTAGCGGGTGATCGTCGTACCCGGGATCTCGTCATGGCCGAGCAGCGTGGCCACGATCTTGCCCATGTTGTTGCCGGCCTCGCCGCCGGGGAGACCGCAGCCGAGGATGAGGTCGTTGATCTCCTTGGGGTTCAGGTCGGGGATCTTGTCGAGCGCCGCCTGGATGATCAGCGCGGAGAGGTCGTCGGGACGGAAGTCCTTCAGGGAGCCCTTGTTGGCTCGTCCGATCGGGGTACGGGCGGCGGAAACGATCACTGCCTCGGGCACGGAGAACTCCTTCATCGGGCGCGACTGACTCGCGCGAGGGTGGTGCACGCGGCCCGTTGTGGGCCGGGGGTCAGCCTAGACCGCGGCGGGGTGGGAGGATCATTGACGTGCGTCACGTCTACGAGTGCCCCCTGCGCTGGGCGGACATGGACATGCTGGGTCACGTCAACAACGTCACCTACGTGGACTACCTCCAGGAAGCGCGCATCGACATGTTCGCGACGCATGCCGGCAATGCCTTCACCGCCGAGCTGGCCGAAGGCGTGGTCGTCGTACGCCACGAGGTCGAGTTCGTCAGCCCGCTCGTCTATCGGGCCGCCCCGGTGCGCATCGAGGTCTGGGTGACGGAGGTCCGCGCCTCCCGGTTCACCCTCGCCTACGAGATCTTCGACGAGGTCGAGGGCGGCCGTCGCGTCTACCTGCGTGCGTCGAGCGTGCTGGCGCCGTACGTCTTCGCCAACGAGGCCCCTCGCCGGCTCAATCCCACGGAGCGCGAGATCCTCGGCGGCTTTCTCGAGCCGGCCGAGCCGCGCCCTGCGCTGCCCGCCGACGGGTCTTCGCGGCACGTCCACGCGATGCGGGTGCGCTTCTCCGATGTCGACGTCTATCGGCACGTCAACAACGTCAAGTACTTCGAGTACTTCCAGGAGTCGCGGGTCGACTACGTCTTCGGGCTCTTCGACGGCGGCGACAGCTGGGGCGCCCACGTGGTGGCCCGTACCGATGTCGACTACTACGCGCCGATCCTCTTCCGCCTGGAGCCGTACGACGTGCACTCGTGGATCTCCCGGGTGGGCGACCGTTCGCTCACGGTGACCAACGAGATCCGCGACGGCGACAAGGTGCTCGCCAGGGGGAGCGTCGTGATGGTCACCTTCGACGCCGAGACCCAGCGGTCCGCGCCGATGACGGAGGGGGAGCGGCGGGTGCTGCTCGCCGAACTGGCCCGCTGAGGGTCAGGCAGGATCCTCGGCGTTGAGCATGAACTGCGCCGCGTGGAGGACGTACTCCCAGAACCGGGCGTCCTGCTCGGGGGTGAGGCCGGCGCCGTCCAGCGCGGCCCGGAAGTGCCGCAGCCAGTGCGCGGCGGCCGTCGGCGTGACCGCGAAGGGCGCATGCCGCATCCGCAGCCTCGGGTGGCCACGCTGCTCCGAGTAGGTGGTGGGGCCACCCCAGTACTGCTCGAGGAACATCCGGAAGCGGTCTTCCGCCGGGCCGAGATCCTCCTCGGGATACATCGCCCGGAGGTACTCGTCGTCCGCGACGCCGGCGTAGAAGCGGTGCACGATCCCGGCGATGGTCTCGTGCCCGCCGATCTCTTCGTAGAAGGTCACGATTCCTCTTTCTCGGCGCCGGAGCCCGCCGTACGGCGCCACACCACACGCTGCGGGTAGGGCTGCTCGATCCCCTCGGTGTCGAAGCGCCGCTTGATCCGCTCCCGGAGGGCGCGGGCGACGGTCCACTGCTCGAGCGGGCGGGTCTTGAGCACCAGGCGGATCGTGATGCCGTCGGCGGTCATCGACTCGACGCCCCAGACCTCCGGGTTCTCGAGGACCTTGCCCTTGAACTCCGGCTCCTCGCGGAAGTCGTGGCTGACCTCGCTGAGGATCCGCTTGGTGCGTTCGATGTCCTCGTCATATCCGACGACGATGTCGAGAACGGTGCGCGCCCACTCCTGGCTGGAATTGCCGACCTGCAGGATCTGGCCGTTGGGGACGTACCAGACGGTGCCGCTGACATCGCGGATCCTGGTGACCCGCAGGCCGACCGACTCGACCGTCCCGGAGACGGGATTGCCGGTGCCGAGAGTGACGACATCGCCGACGCCGTACTGGTCCTCGATCATCATCGCGATGCCGGCCAGGAAGTCCTTGACCAGGCTCTGCGCGCCGAAGCCGATGGCGAGGCCGAGTACGCCGGCGCTGGCCAGGATCGGCGCGATGTTGATCCCGATCTGGTCGAGGATCATCACGAAGATCACGCCGAAGATGAGGCCCGTCGTACTGCTGCGCAGCAGGGAGCCGAGGGTGCGCGCCCGCTGGACCCGGCGACCGGTCGAGACCGCGCTCGGTGCGGGCTTGTCCTCGCCGGCCTTGCGGAAGGAGAAGAGCCGTCCGGTGACCGATCCCGAGGCGGCGTGCTCGACGACCCGGTGGATCGCCCGGTTGGCCACCCAGCGGATCGCGAAGCCGAGCAGCAGCAGCGCGACGATGGTGAGCGGCTTGCCGATCGCCCAGGCGGCGACGTGGGCGAGGTAGTCGTTGTGCGTCCAGCGGTAGACGGCCGCGCAGGTGACGCTGTCGGATCGCTGGCACGTCGCCGGGATGTCCAGCAATGCACCACCGACCTGGGGAACGGGCACGGGAACGGGCGGCATGTGACGCAGGCTACGAGAGCGGGTGGCGCTGACCAAGCCGGTGGTGGCTATCCTTCCTGTGTGATCTCTCACCGCTTCTCGCGCGCCGTGGTCCGCGCCAGCATCGCTCTCTTCGCCGTCGGGCTCGTCTCCGTGGCCGGCACCGCCTCCGCGGACACCCCCGCGGACTGGGCCAAGGACCCGCGTGTGACGGCTCTCGACTGGGCGCTCGTCCTCGTGCTGATCCCGCTCGGGATCGCCGCGATCATCACGCTGCTGGTCCTGGTCACCAACCGGGGCGACTCCTACCAGCCCGGCGAGGCCTGGCAGGGCAAGGACGAATGGTTCGGTGGCCCCGGCAACCAGTCCACGCGCAGCATCCCGGGCGCAGGCTCGGACTCGGAGTCCACGGGCGGGGCCGGTGCCGACTTCTGAGGGCTTCTCGGGTGCTCAGCGCCTGGAGATCGACACCGCAGTACGCGCCGCCGAGACCTCCTCGAGGTGTGAATTCTCCGTCTACGTCGGCCTGACCGAGGGTGACCCTCGTGCCTATGCCGAGAGTCTGCACGGCGCGATGTCCGCGCCCGGACGCAGCGTCCTGATCATGATCGACCCGGTACGCCGCTTCCTGCAGATCGTCACCGGCGAGCAGGTGCGCCGTACCCTCAGCGACGATGCCGCCCGCCTCGCCGCGGTCGCCATGCAGGCCGCGCTCGCCGAGGGGGATCTGGTGGGCGCCATCAAGCGCGGCCTGGCTCAGCTCGGCGAGGCCGCCCGCGAACCCCGCACCCTCCACGCCGACTGAACGAAGCGGGAAAACACAACGGACGTTGTTTTTTGCCCACGGATCACACGGAGTTCGGTGTGATCCGTAAGTGATCGGTGTGTTTGGGCTGGGAAACCGGGGAACGGGGTCCCGCGAAGGAGTCCCTAATTCGTCCACAGCTGCCCTGAAGGCGATGTTGTCCACAGGACAGCGACCGTCTCGATGCGTCGGCGGTGGCGGGCTCGCACGATGGGGCAGTGCGTGAACTGGCGAGCCTCCATAGCGACCAAGTCTTCTCGAGACGAGAAGCAATCGACTACGGCTATGCGGATCAGAACCTCACTGATGCCGTGCGGGCAGGGGTCCTCCACCGAATTAGGCAGGGCGCTTACGCGTTTCGAGATACCTGGGACGAGGCGTCGCCGCAGGGCAGGCACCAGATGCACGCGCACGCCGTCCTCAGGGCGCACTCCACCGCGCTGGCGCTAAGCCATACCTCCGCTGCGGTCGAACACGGACTGCGCCTCCACCGACCTGACTTGGCGAAGGTCCATGTGACCTGCCTCGGAGCCAGGTTGGGACGAACTTCGCGCGACGTCATATACCACCACACACCGACCTCAGGCGGTGATGTCGTTGAAGTGAACGGATACAAGGCGATCGAACCCGTGCGCACTGGGGTAGAGACTGCAATGTTGTCGGATGTCCCCAGCGGATTGGTCGTTATGGATTCCGTCATCGCCTTGGGGTACGGCGATCTGGACGACATACACCGTGCGTATGAGAAAGTAGCTCGCTGGCCAGGGGCTCGACATCTCCAGATCACGGTGAGGCTGGTCCGATCAGGCGGGAACTCTGTTGGCGAGAGTCTTTCCCGCCACCTCTTCTGGGCGCACGGGGTGCCGGCCCCGGTCCTTCAGTTCGAGGTTCGTGACGAACGCGGCAACCTCGTGGGCTGTACGGACTTCGCATGGCCGGAGTACGGCCTGCTCGGCGAATTCGACGGGAAGGTGAAGTACGGAACCCTATTAGGTCCTGGCGAGACTTCGGCGGATGCCGTCTTCCGCGAGAAGCAACGCGAGGACAGGATTCGTGAGCTCACTGGCTGGCTCATGGTCAGGCTCGTCTGGAGCGACCTCTATGAGCCACGGCGTACGGCGGAGCGGATCATCGCGCAACTCGAGCGGGCTCGACGTCTCAGTGCTGGACGACGCTAGATGGCCGACCATGCATACGTTTTGCCCACGGATCACCCAGAACTCGGTGTGATCCGTGGGCAAAACACAACGGGCGTTGTGTTTTCCGGCGCCTCAGCCCTGGGCGTCGCGGGCCTGGGCTGCGAGGTAGCGGGCGACGTCGGCGCGACCCTCGACGACGTACCTGCGGGCACCGGGGTTGACGTCGGCGGTCTCGAGCCACGAGTCGACCAGTTCCAGCAGCTCGGCCGAGGCGAGGGCCCGCGGGAACATCGCGTCGAGGGCGACGGCGGCCTTGTGGGCGCCGAGGACGCTCCAGGCATTGCCGACGGCGTCGAGGTACTTCGCCCGGTAGGGGGCGAGGACCGACTCCTGGTCGTACTGCATGAAGGCGACCGCGATGCTGCGGGCGGTCTCGTTCGGGGTGGAGGCGTCCAGCATCCCGGCCTCCCACGCGACGGCCTTGGCGTCGGCGTCCGGGCGCGAGGCGCGGGCTGCGGCGGCCTTCTCCTTGCCGGAGATGGTGTTGTCGGCCTCGAGCTCGGCGGCGATCTCGGTCTCACCGAAGCGACCGGTGCGGGCCAGTGCGGAGATCAGGCTCCAGCGCAGGTCCTGGTCGACGGCGAGACCGTCGATCACCGTCGAGCCGGCGAGGATCGCGGCGATGTCGTCGATGGCGGCAGCGGAGTGTGCCGCGGCGGCGTACATCCGGGTGAAGGTGAGCTGGCTGTCGCTGCCCGGCTCGGCCGAGCGCATCAGCTCTCCCATGCCCCGCTCCCACTGAGCGGTGAGTGCCGGCCGGTGCTGCGGGGCGGACATGAGGAAGGCCGCCTGCGCGCCGTACGTCGGGATCCGGCTGATGCCCCAGGCGTCGGTCTCGCTGCCGATGTTGCCGAGCACGAGCGCGACGAAGTCGGTGGCGGTCATCTCGGCGTCACGGGTCATGTCCCAGGCGGCGCTCCAGCACAGGGCGCGTGCCAGCGAGTCGTCGAGCTTGGACAGGCCGCCGACGACCGTTGCCAGCGAGCGCTCGTCGAGACGGATCTTGGCGTAGGCCAGGTCGTCGTCGTTGAGCAGCAGCAGGTCGGGCTGCTTCTTGCCGATCAGTTCGGAGATGTCGGTGCGCTCGCCCTCGACGTCGACCTCGACGTACTCGCGACGGGTCAGTACGCCGTCGCCCTGCTCGTTCGGCACAGCGTCGTACAGGCCGATCCCGAGGCGGTGCCGGCGCAGGGTCGGCTGCTCCGCCGCCGCGCTCTGCAGTACGGCGAACGAGGAGTAGTTGCCCTCCGCGTCGAGCTCGAAGGCCGAGGCCAGGGTGTTGACGCCGGCGGTCTGGAGCCACTCCTGCGCCCAGCCCTGCAGATCGCGACCGGACGCCTTCTCGAGAGCGCCGAGAAGGTCGCTGAACTCGGAGTTGTCATAGGCGTGGTCGCGGAAGTACTGCCGCAGGCCCGCCAGGAAGGGCTCCAGGCCCACCCACGCCACGAGCTGCTTGAGCACCGACGCGCCCTTGGCGTAGGTGATCATGTCGAAGTTGACCTCGACGGCTTCGAGATCGAAGTTGTCGGCAGCGATCGGGTGCGTGCTGGGCAGCTGGTCGGCGCGGTAGCCGGTCTGCTTGCGGGCATTGGCGAAGCCGGTCCACGCGTCGGTGAACTCGGTGGCCTCGGCCTCGCACCAGTAGCAGGCCCACTCGGCGAAGGACTCGTTGAGCCAGAGGTCGTCCCACCAGCGCATCGTCACCAGGTCGCCGAACCACATGTGCGCCATCTCGTGGCTGATCACCGAGCAGCGGAACTCGTAGAAGGAGCGCGGCTGGCGGCTGCGCGGAAGGTATTCGTCGCGCAGGGTGACGCAGCCGGCGTTCTCCATCGCACCCATGTTGTACTCGGGGACGTAGAGCTGGTCGTACTTCTCGAAGGGGTACGCCGAGTCGAACTTGTCCTCGAAGAACTCGAAGCTCTGCTTGGTCAGCGTCACGACGTCGTCGAGGTCGCGCTCGAGGTAGTCCTTGAGCGACTGCCGGCAGTAGTGGCCGAGTGGGATCTCGTTGAACTTGCCCTTGTAGGAGTCGAAGCTGGCGTAGTACTCGCCGGCGACGACGGCGGTGATGTACGTCGACATCCGCTTGGTCTCGGGGAACTTCCAGACGGCCTTGCCGTCACCGAGCGGCGTCGGGTCCGGGGTGGGGGCATTGGAGACGACCAGCCAGTTCTCCGGCGCGGTCACGTTGAAGGTGAAGACGCTCTTGAGGTCGGGCTGCTCGAAGGTGGTGTAGACGCGACGCGCGTCCGGTACCTCGAACTGCGAGTAGGTGTAGACCCGGTCGTCGACCGGGTCGACGAAGCGGTGCAGGCCCTCGCCGCTGTGGCTGTAGGGCAGCGTGGCGGTGACGACGAGCTCGTTGGTGGCCGCGAGACCGTCGAGACGGATCCGGTGATCGGCATACACCTCGGCCGGGTCGAGCGCGACCCCGTTCAGAGTGATCGCGGAGATGTCGGCCTCGACGAGATCGGCGAAGGTGCTCGCTCCGGGCTCACCGGAGGTGAAGGAGATCCGCGTGGTCGACGCGAAGCTGTCCTCTCCGGTGGTGAGGTCGAGGTCCACGGTGTAGGAGTCGACGGAGAGCAGACGAGCGCGGGTCTTCGCCTCGTCACGGGTGAGATTCATTCCTGGCATGCGAGCCATCTTGGCACCCGTTACCGGCACCACCGAATTCATATCCCTACCCAGTGTGGTGAGGTTGTCCCCGGTTTGTCCCTGGGCTGAGTCGGAGAGGTGTCTGCAGATGACGATCGTGGCGGCGGCGGACGGTTCCGCGCTCGGGAATCCGGGACCCGCGGGCTGGGCCTGGTACGTCGACCAGGACCACTGGGGGAGCGGCGGCTGGCCCCACGGGACCAACAACATGGGCGAGCTGACCGCCGTACTGCGGCTGCTCGAGGCGACCGCCCACCTCGACGAAGACCTGTTGATCTACTGCGACAGCACCTATGCGATCAACACCATCACCAAGTGGATGGCGGGCTGGAAGCGCAAGGGCTGGCGCAAGGGTGACGGCAAGCCGGTGATGAACCTCGAGATCGTTCAGGCGCTCGACGCCGCGATGGCCGGCCGCCGGGTGCGATTCGTTTGGGTGAAGGGCCACGCCGGGCATCCGCTCAACGAGGAGGCGGACCGGCTGGCGAATGCGGCCGCGGCGGCGTACCGCGACGGCGCGGGCGGCGACGCCGGCCCCGGATACGACGGTGCCAACGGCTCGTCGGCGGCGACCGCCGTCCCGACCGAGCCCACGGAGGAGCGTCTCGCTGACCTCTTCTCGGATCTCGAGTCCGAGTGACCGGACAGGCCGAGGGCGGCCCCGCCTGACGCGGAACCGCCCTCGATCCGGGTGGAGCTCACTTCACCTTGACGGTGTGCTTCCCGGTCGAGCCGCCGAAGCCGCCGTTGCCGGCGTACTTCGCGGTGACGACGTACTTGCCCTTCTTGAGCTTCTTGGGCAGCTTCACCGTGGCGGTGCCGCCCTTGAGCGCGACCGTCTTCTTCTCGACGGTCTTCTTGCCCTTCTTCACGACGACCGTGACCTTGCCGGCCGTGGTGCCGCCGTGTGCGGCCTTCACGGTGACCTTGGCGGTCACCTTCCCGGCCTTGCTCTTCGGCGCCACCGCGGTCGTGGTGGTGTCCTTCTTGACCATGATCGTCGAGAAGGTGGTGTCCACGCCCTTGGGCGCGGTGCACGGCACGGTGGCCGTCGAGGCGATGGACGTGGGCGTGCCGTCGGCCTTGTAAAGATGCAGGGTCGCGGTGAAGTCGCCCGCCTTCAGTGCATTCGCACCCGCCTTGGTGGGCGTGAACTTCCCGCCCTCTCCGGTGGCGACGACGGTCATGTCGGTGCCATTCGGAACCTCGGTCTTCGGCACGGAGAGGGTCGAGGTGGTCGGACGACCGGCCGCGGTGCCCTTGGCGACAGCGGTGCCATCGGCCGAGCGGGCGCCGACAAGGTTGTACATCGCATTGGTCAGCGATCCAGGGATCGTCACGGTCGAGGTGAGCTTGATCGGCACCGACTGGCCGGCGTACATCGAGGCCGGGGCATCGCTGCTGTTGGTGACGCTGAAGGTCATCGACTGACCGAAGGCATTGCAGGTGTAGGCGAGCGGTGCACCGGCTGCCTCCGCCGGCGCGAAGAAGCCGGCGGTCGCCGCCGCCAGTCCGGCGGTGGCGACGACGGCGGTGAGCGTCGAGACGCGCTTGTAGCTGTGACTACGCAAGATGAATCCCTCCCAGAATTCGAATGGTGCACGCGGCTCCCTCCCTGGGGGTCGCGGCGCATTCCAGATTCCCCGCTGGGATCAAACTGAAACACGTTCTTGGGAACCTAGTCGCCGAAGTCGTGGGAATGGTGAACCGCTCCTGAGAGTTGTCGCTGACATGACCGACAGAGATGTTGCCGACTTCTGGTTCGACCCGCTGTGCCCGTTCGCCTGGATCACCTCGCGCTGGATGCTCGAGGTCGTGCAGGTCCGCGAGGTGGACGTGCGCTGGCACGTGATGAGCCTGGCGTACCTGAACAAGGACAAGGACATCCCGCAGGAGTACCGCGAGCTGTTGGCACCGGCCTGGGGGCCGGTCCGGGTGCTCATCGCCGCCGCCCAGAAGCACGGCGACGAGGTCCTGCTGCCGATGTACAACGCCTTCGGTGAGCGGATCCACCACCAGAAGCGGCCCATCGACCGCGAGCTGATCGCCGAGGTCGTGGCGGAGGTCGGTCTCGAGGCCGACCTGGTGGAGGCGATGGACGACGCGTCGTACGACGACGCCGTGGCGAAATCGCACCACGAGGGGATGGACGCGGTCGGCGACGACGTCGGCACGCCGACGATCCACATCAACGGCTCCGCCTTCTTCGGCCCGGTGCTGTCGAAGATCCCGCGCGGCGAGGATGCCGGGAAGCTCTGGGACGGGGCAGTCGCGGTCGCGGCCTTCCCGTACTTCTACGAGCTCAAGCGCACCCGCAGCGGCGAGCTCGACTTCAGCTGACCGCCGGTTCGTAACCCGGTCGCGGTCCTCAATAGGATTCGGCCATGAGCACGATCCTGTCTGCAGTCGCCTGGCCGTACGCCAACGGTCCGCGCCACATCGGTCACGTGGCCGGTTTCGGGGTGCCCTCCGACGTCTTCAGCCGCTACATGCGGATGGCCGGACACGACGTGCTCATGGTCAGTGGCACCGACGAGCACGGCACCCCGATCCTGATTGCGGCGGACGAGGCCGGGCTGACCCCGCAGCAGCTGGCCGACCAGAACCACCGGGTGATCGCGCAGGACCTCGCCGGGCTGGGCATCTCCTACGACCTCTACACGCGCACGACGACGCGCAACCACACGGCCGTCGTACAGGAGTTGTTCACCGGAGTCTTCGAGAACGGCTATTTCCTCGAGCAGACCACGAAGGGTGCCATCAGCCCGTCGACGGGTCGGACGCTGCCGGACCGGTACATCGAGGGCACCTGCCCGATCTGCGGGTACGACGGCGCCCGCGGCGACCAGTGCGACAACTGCGGCAACCAGCTGGATCCGGCCGACCTGATCAACCCGCGTTCGAAGATCAACGGGGAGACCCCGGAGTTCATCGAGACCCAGCACTTCTTCCTGGATCTGCCGGCCCTCGCCGGGGCCCTGAGCACCTGGCTCGACGAGCGCGAGGCGAGCGGCACGTGGCGTCCCAATGTCATCAAGTTCAGCAAGAACATCCTCGAGGACATCCGCCCGCGGGCGATGACCCGCGACATCGACTGGGGGATCCCGATCCCGCTCGACGGCTGGCGGGACAATCCGACGAAGCGCCTCTACGTGTGGTTCGACGCGGTCATCGGCTACCTGTCCGCCAGCATCGAGTGGGCACGTCGCAGCGCTGATCAAAACGGGGACGATCCGGAGGCCTGGCGGAAGTGGTGGAACGACCCTGCAGCCCTGTCGTACTACTTCATGGGCAAGGACAACATCACCTTCCACAGCCAGATCTGGCCCGCCGAGCTGCTCGCCTATTCCGGCAAGGGGGACAAGGGCGGCAGCCTGCACCAGTACGGCGAGCTCAACCTGCCGACCGAGGTGGTCAGCAGTGAATTCCTGACGATGGAGGGCAAGAAGTTCTCCTCGTCCAAGA
>JASLCW010000189.1 GCA_030151765.1 Marmoricola sp. | reverse complement strand
GTGAAGATGCTGGTGATCGCCTGCAATTCCGCCTCGGCCGCCGTACTTCGGGATGCGCGGGAGCGGTACGACGTACCCGTCGTCGAGGTGATCCTCCCGGCCACCCGGCGAGCGGTCGCGGCTAGCCGCACCGGGCGCATCGGCGTGATCTGCACGCGCGCGACCGCCGAGTCGATGGCCTACGACGATGCCTTCGCGGCGGCGCCGCACGTCTCGCTGACGACGGCGCCGTGCCCGCGCTTCGTCGATTTCGTCGAGGCGGGCGTCACCGGCGGCAGCGAGCTGATCGAGGTCGCGCACTCCTATCTCGACCCGTTGGTCTCCGCCGGCGTGGACACGCTCATCCTCGGCTGTACGCACTATCCGCTCCTCACGGGCGTGATCTCGTACGTCGTCGGCGACCAGGTCACCCTGGTGAGCAGCGCCGAGGAATGCGCCAAGGAGGTCTATCGTCAGCTGATGGCCAACGACCTCGGCGCACCCGACACGCAGCTGGCACGGCATCAGTTCCTGACCACCGGACAGCCCGAGGAGTTCGCGGTGCTGGGCCAGCGCTTCCTCGGGCCTGAGCTCACCGGGGTCTCGCAGTACGCCGGCGGGGCGGTGGTGCTCTGATGCGCCTGACCATCGTCGGCTGCTCCGGCAGCTATCCCGGTCCCGACTCCCCGGCGAGCTGCTATCTGGTGGAGGCCGAGGGGGAGGACCGGACCTGGCGCCTGGTCCTGGACCTGGGCAATGGCGCGCTCGGCGCACTGCACCGGTACGCCGACCCGCTGACCATCGACGCCGTACTGCTGAGTCACCTGCACGCCGATCACTGCATCGACATCACCAGCTACTACGTGCTCCGCAAGTACCACCCGAGCGGCTCCCGCCCGCCGATCCCGGTCTACGGCCCCGACGGCACTCCGGGACGCCTGGCGCGCGCCTATGACCTGCCGAAGTCGCCGGGGATGACCGAGGAGTTCACCTTCCACTTCTACCCCGAGCACTTGTTCACGATCGGGCCCTTCACCATCACCGCCCGCGCGGTCATGCATCCGGTGCCGGGATATGCGCTGCGGATCGAGGCCGGCGGCAAGGTGCTGGCGTACTCCGGTGACACCGGCCCCTGCGCATCGCTGATCGAGACCGCCCGCGATGCCGACCTCTTCCTGTGCGAGGCGAGCTTCCTCGAAGGCGCCGACAACCCGCCCGACCTGCACCTGACCGGGGCCGAGGCCGCCCAGGCGGCGATCGCCGCGGGTGCCGGCCACCTGGTGATCACGCACGTGCCGCCGTGGCACGACGCGGAGACCATCTTCGCCGAGTCGGCGATCTTCTCCGGGCCACGGGAACTGGCGGCTCCGGGGACGGTCTACGAGCTCTGAGGCTGCCCGAATCCGCTGGTTTGGCAAGCGAAACCAGCGGATTCAACGCCCGCGGCTCACGCCTCCCCGGCGTCGTGCACCAGGATCGCGATCTGCACCCTGTTGTCGACGCCGAGCTTGGTGAAGATCCGGCCGATGTGCGCCTTCACGGTCGGCACGCTCAGGAAGAGCTCGGCGGCGATCTCGGCATTGGACAGGCCCCGGCCGACCGCGCGCGCGATCTCGTGCTCGCGCTCGGTGAGGTCGGCGAGACGGTCGGCCGCCTCCTGGGCCCCGGTGCCGGTGTCGCCGTCGCGGATCCGGCCGATCATGGTGGACAGGACCGCGGGCGAGACGGTGGGCTCACCGGCGGCGACTCGTCGTACGGCGTCCACGATGTCGGCCGGAGGAGTGTCCTTGAGCAGGAAGCCGTCGGCGCCGGCGGAGAGGGCGGCGACCACGTGCTCGTCGGCGCCGAAGGTGGTGAGGACGACGATCTTCGGGCCGTCCGCGCGCGCTTTGAGGATCCGGGTGGCCTCAACCCCGTCGAGGGTCGGCATCCGGATGTCCATCAGCACGACATCCGGCCTCAGCTCCGGGATCAGCCGGATCGCCTCGTCACCGTCCCCGGCCTGGCCGACGACCTCGAGGTCGGGAGCACCGCCCAGGATGAGCGCGAGCCCGCTGCGAACCAGGGCGTCGTCGTCGACGAGCAGGAGTCGGGTGGTCACGTCGGCCATGGGAGCCAGCCTTCCAGAATGAACCAGCCACCGCTGTCGTCGATGTCGAGATGCCCGCCGAGGAGTTCGAAGCGCTCCCGCATGCCGACGAGGCCCAGCCCGGAGCCCTCGGCCTGGGCGCCCGGGAAGCGGTTGCGGCCGTTGCGGACGCGGACCCGGACGCCGGACCCGGGGGCGCCGGTGACCGAGATCGAGACCGGTACGCCGGTCGCGTGCTTGCGGGCATTGGTCAGCGCTTCCTGGACCATCCGGTAGACCGTGCGGGCCAGCCGGTCGGGTACCGCCTGCTCGGCCTCGACGGCGACGTCGAGCTCGACCTGCATGCCGGTGGCGGTGGCCTCGCCGATCAGTTCCGGTAGCGAGGAGAGCGTGGGCTGCGGGCGCACGCCTTCGTGGTCGCGGAGGGTGCCGAGCACCTCGCGGAGATCGCCGAGTGCCTCGTGCGAGGTCGTCGCGATCAGCTGCGCGGTCTCGCGGACCTGCTCCGGAGGCAGATCGTCGCGATAGGCGAGCGCACCCGCGTGCATGGTGATCAGGGAGATGCGGTGAGCGAGTACGTCGTGCATCTCACGGGCGATCCGCTCCCGCTCCCGTGCGCGCGCCTGATCGACCTGCATCTCCTCGCGTTGCTCGGCCTCCTCGGCGCGGACGCGCAGCGACCAGATGAGCTCGCGACGCGAGCCGATGTACATGCCGACCGCCATCATCGCGACGGTGATGACGATGCTGAAGGCGATGTCGAACCACTTCGGGTTCTGTGAGATGTCGGGCTCGATCTCGGCGTAGACCCAGCTGACCGCGACGCCGAGCGCACCGAGGATGACGATGCGGTCCATCCGGCGGCGGGTCGCGTAGGAGACCGTCGCGAGCAGCGCCGGGCCGGCGGCGAGGGAGGAGAGCACGCCGAAGAGCGTCAGCGCCAGCGCCACCGCCCAGGGCCACCGGCGCCGATAGAAGACCAAGACGAAGGCGATCGATCCGAGCGCCAGGTCGAAGCCGAAGAGCCAGCCACTCTGCTTGAGCTGCTCGTCGACGATCTGCGACCACACCAGGCCAGAGATCGCCGCGCACACCACGAAGCGCCAGAGCTCGCCGTACCACGTCTGTGGCGGCTGCCAGGCGCTCTCGGGTGCGCGATGGTCGGGGGACACGTCGCAACCCTAGGAGGCGCGCCCGGCTCCGGCCAGCGCCCTCGGTCGGCGGCGCTTACGACTTTGGTATCGGGCGGTTCGAGACGTCCGACCGATGCGCACGCCGTCCCGGGTGCGCCAGACTCGTGGTCATGATCAACATCCAGAACGTCACGAAGAAGTACGGCGCCTACACGGCCGTCGACAACGTGTCTTTCGTGGCCCAGCCCGGTCGGGTGACCGGCTTCCTCGGGCCCAACGGCGCCGGGAAGTCGACCACGATGCGGATGATGGTCGGGCTCACCCTGCCCGACTCCGGCTCCGCGACGATCGGCGGGCTCAAGTACGCCGACATCCCCAACCCGGGGCGCCACGTGGGTGTCCTGCTCGACGCCTCCGCGCAGCATGACGGCCGCACCGGCCGCGAGGTGCTCGCCCTCGGCGCCCAGCTGATGGGCCTGCCGACGAGCCGCGTCGACGAGATGCTCGAACTGGTCGGCCTCAACGGCAGTGAGGGCAAGCGGCGGGTCCGCAACTACTCGCTCGGCATGCGCCAGCGGCTCGGTATCGCGCACGCCTTGCTCGGCGACCCGTCGGTGCTGATCCTCGACGAGCCCGCCAACGGCCTCGACCCCGCCGGCATCCGCTGGATGCGCGGGCTGCTCGCGCACTTCGCGGACAAGGGCGGCACCGTGCTGCTCTCGTCGCACCTCCTGCACGAGGTCGAGATGATCGCCGACGACATGGTGCTGATCGGCCGCGGCAAGATCGTGGCCCAGGGCACCAAGGACGAACTGCTCAGCGGCCGCGGCGCCTTCGTTCGCGGGCTCGACCCGGCCGCTCTCGCGGCCGTGCTGGAGCAGGCCGGTCTTGCGGCCACCCCGTCCGGCGAGGGCCTCCGCGTCGAGGCCGACACCGTGGACATCGGGCGCGCCGCCGCCGCGGCCGGCGTCGTCCTCACCGAACTTCGCCAGGCCGACGGTGCCGGGCTCGAGGATCTCTTCCTCCAGCTCACCGCCGACGACCAGCGCGACGTGCTCAACGAAGGAGCCCTGGCATGACCGCCACCATCACCGAAACGCAGCCGACCTTCGCGACGACCCCGCGGGTCCCGCTGTCGACGCTCGTCAAGGTCGAACTCCGCAAGATGGTCGACACCCGGGCCGGGAAGTGGCTGCTGGGCATCACCGGCGGCCTCGTCGCCATCGCCAACGTGGTCGCGCTGATCATCTTCACCGTCAACGACATCAGCGATGTCCAGTACGGCAGCTTCATCGCGATCACGGCGTACGTGTCGAGCATCTTCCTGCCGATCCTCGGCATCATGCTGATCACCCAGGAGTGGAGCCAGCGGACCGGCATGGTCAGCTTCACGCTGGAGCCGCACCGCGACCGAGTGATCTGGTCGAAGGCGATCGCCGGCCTGGCGCTCAGCCTCGGCTGCGTCGTCCTCGGACTCGTCGTGGGCCTGGTCATGAACCTGCTCTACGGTGCGCTCCAGGGCCCGATCAGCTGGGACCTCGGGGTGAAGTACCTCGGCGGCTTCATCCTGACCCAGGCGCTTGCCATGATGGCCGGATTCGCGCTCGCCGCGCTCTTCCTCAACACCCCGGCCGCGATCGTGCTCTTCTTCGTCTACTCCTTCGTGCTGCCCGGCATCCTCGCGATCCTCGGCAACCTGCTGAACAGCTTCGAGAAGATCCGTCCCTGGATCGACTTCCAGGCCGCCCAGCAGCCTCTCGGGGATGCCAGCATGCACGGCAACGACTGGGGCCATCTGCTCACCAGCGGACTGATCTGGCTGGTGCTCCCGCTCGCGATCGGCGTCGTGCGGATCATGCGCGCGGAGGTGAAGTAGGGAGCGGTACCCGATCCCGGGCGGGATCCGAACCTGGCCCGGCAAGACCGACGGGGGTGGTCTTGCCGGGCCTGACCCTTGTCTGTACACCCCACTAGGCTTCGGGCCATGACAGCCACTCGCGCCGACGGCCGCGCCGACGACGAACTCCGCCCGATCACCTTCACCCGCAACTGGCAGGACCACCCGGCGGGCTCGGTGCTGGTCGAGTTCGGCCGCACCCGGGTGCTGTGCGCCGCCTCCGCCTCGGAGGGTGTGCCGCGCTGGCGCAAGGGCTCGGGCCTCGGCTGGGTGACCGCGGAGTACGCGATGCTCCCCTCGGCCACCAACACCCGCTCCGACCGCGAGTCGGTGAAGGGTCGCATCGGCGGCCGCACCCACGAGATCTCCCGGCTGATCGGCCGCTCGCTGCGCGCCATCATCGACTACAAGGCGCTGGGGGAGAACACGATCGTGCTCGACTGCGATGTCCTCCAGGCCGACGGCGGCACCCGCACCGCCGCCATCACGGGCGCGTACGTCGCCCTCGCCGACGCCGTCTCCCACCTGCGCGCTCAGGGCGCGCTGGCCGGTGAGCCGCTGACCGGATCGGTCGCCGCGGTCTCGGTCGGCATCATCGACGGCGTCCCGCGCCTCGACCTGCCCTACGAGGAGGACTCGCGGGCCGAGACCGACATGAACATCGTGATGACCGGAGCCGGCGGCTTCGTCGAGGTCCAGGGCACCGCCGAGGGCGCGCCCTTCCGCCGCGACGAGCTCGACGCGCTGCTGGCGCTGGGGGAGAAGGGCTGCGCCGAGCTGACCGCCTTGCAGCAGGTGGCCCTCGGTGTCTGAGGCCGGAGAGATCAAGGTCTTCCTCGCTTCGCGCAATGCGAAGAAGCTCGCGGAGATGCAGCGGATCCTGTCCGAGCACCTGCCGGGCATCACCGTCCTCGGCCTCGACGACGTGACGCCGTACGACGAGCCGGTCGAGGACCAGCCCAGCTTCGCGGGCAATGCCCTGCTGAAGGCACGGGCGGGTTTCGCGGCGACCGGTCTGCCCGCACTCGCCGACGACAGCGGCCTCTGCGTCGACGCCCTGAACGGCATGCCCGGGGTGCTCTCCGCACGCTGGTCCGGCAAGCCGCGGGGCTCGAAGGAGGGGGCAGATGAGCGGAACAACACGCTGCTGCTCGACCAGCTCGACGACGTACCGGAGGAGCGGCGTACGGCGCAGTTCCGCTGCACCATCGCCCTCGTCCACGCCGGCGGCGAGCTGACCGTGGACGGCGTGATGGCCGGTCGGGTGATCCGCGAGCGCCGCGGCGACGGCGGCTTCGGCTACGACGGCCTCTTCGTCGCCGACGACACTCCCGACGGACGCACCTCCGCCGAGCTCACGCCCGTCGAGAAGGACGCGATCTCGCACCGCGGCCGCGCGCTGCGGGAGATCGCCCCGCAGGTGGTCGCCGCGCTGAGCTGATCGGTCCGCACATGACCGGTCCGCTTGCTCGGCTTCGCCGTGCTGCGCGGCTTCGCAATGCCCGTTGAGCTCCGACTCCGTCGGATCCGCACCTGATCGGTCCGCTTGCCCGGCTTCGCCGTGCTGCGCGGCATCGCAACGCCCGTTGAGCTCCGACTCCGTCGGATCTCAACGGCCCTTGCTCGGTGCCGAAGGGGGGACTTGAACCCCCACGCCCGAAGGCACAGAATCCTAAGTTCTGCGTGTCTGCCTGTTCCACCACTTCGGCTCGCGCTCAGCGTAGAGGAGTTGAGTGCTCGGCTCGGCGGTGGATACGACCACCTCAGCACTCAACTCGACTAGTCCAGGCCGAGGTCGCGGCGGAGCTTGGCGACGTGGCCGGTGGCCTTCACGTTGTACTGCGCCAGCTCGACCTTGCCGTCCTCGCCGATCACGATCGTGGAGCGGATGACGCCCTGGACGACCTTGCCGTAGAGCTTCTTCTCACCGAAGGCGCCGTAGGCCTCGAGGGTGTTCTTCTCGGGGTCGGAGGCGAGGGTGATGGTGAGGTGGTCGCGCTCGCGGAACTTGGCAAGCTTCGAAGGTGCGTCGGGGGAGATGCCGACGACCTCGTAGCCGGCGCCGCGCAGCGAGTCGAGGGAGTCGGTGAAATCGCAGGCCTGCTTGGTGCAGCCGGGCGTCATCGCGGCCGGGTAGAAGTACACGATCACCTTGCGGCCGCGCAGGTCCTTGAGGCTGACCGAGCCACCGTCGTCGGTCGCGAGGGTGAAGTCGGGGGCCTGGTCACCGGGGGAGAGACGGGTCATGTGCACACGGTAACGTTCGGCGGAGAAATCGCACCGGCCGGATGCGTGACCACACCAAGCGAGTCGAGGAGTGATCGTGGGCGACAAGCAGTTCAGCGCCATCGAGCAGGAGATGGAAGCCACCCGCGAGCGGCTGGCCGCGACCATCGACGAGCTGGCCTATCGCGCCAACCCCAAGACGATCGCCACGCGTGAGGTCAACGCGGTCAAGGCCTTCTTCGTGGATGCCTCGGGCGCGCCGCGCACGGACAACATCGCCAAGGTCGTCGGCGGTGTCGTCGGGGTGGTCGTCGTACTCAAGCTGATCCGCAAGGCTGTGCGCTGACGGTGGCCTCAGCCCAATCGACATCGGCGGAAAGGCACACGCCGATCAAGATGCTCCACGACCGCGTCCTCGTCGCGGTCGAGAGCGAGGAGGGGGAGCGCCGCTCCTCCGGCGGCATCCTGATCCCCGCCACCGCCGCGATGGGCGGCAAGCGCCTCGCCTGGTATCGCGTCGTCAGCACCGGTTCCCACGTCCGGACCGTCGAGGTCGGTGACCGAGTCCTCTTCGACCCGGAGGACAAGGCCGAGGTCGAGGTGCAGGGCGAGCTGTACGTCGTCGTCCGCGAGCGCGACATCCACGCCGTTGCCGCCGACCGGCTGGGCGATGCCCAGACCGGTCTCTATCTCTGACATCCCTGGCGGATCGATGACCCGGGTCGCCTTCTTCCGCAATCTCAACCACGGCCACCGTGGCAGTCCCACGGGCGCTCAGCTCGTCGAGGCCTTCGGCGGGCCCGAGGTCGCCCGCGCCTTCCAGGGCAATGGCACCGTGATCTTCTCCGGGGCTCCGGTGAAGACGCTGCGTGAGGCCACGAAGGCCCTGGCGGCGCTCGGCTTCCATCACGAGTACGTCGTCCGCACCCTGCCCGAGCTCGTGGCCGCCATCGAGCTCGTGGACGAGTCGGCCGTTCCCGATGATGTCTATCGCACGATGATCTCCCTGTACGACGTACCGAGGCTGCCGGAGGTCGAGCTCCCGCTCTTCAACCGCAATCGCATGCTCGAGGTGTTGCGACTGGAGCCGGGAGTCGCGGCGAGCCTGTCCCGCGTCCAGGGCTCGAGTGTGGGCGATCCCACCGCCTTCCTGGAGGACCTGCTCGGGGTTCCGGTGACCTCCCGGACCCTCGGCACGATCCAGCGCCTGGTCAGGGCCGCCGAGAAGGCATTCGGCTGAGGCTCGCGCCAAATTGCCTCACCGGGCATGCGTCATGTTCTACGCTCTGCGGAACATACGATTCTCGGATTAATGAGGGAGACAGCCCATGAGGCCTTCACGCCTGCTCGCCGCGACGGTCGGGGGCGCCGTTGCGGCGGCGATCGCCGTACCTGCGTTCGCGGCACCGCCGGACACGGTCACCATCTCCGGCAATGCCTATGCCTTCATCTTCGCGGGCAACAACGACCGCCTTCCGGGCGCGGTGATCTCGGTCGACCAGATCCCCGGCCTGAGCGTCACCGCCGGCGACAACGGCGCCTACTCCATCGAGGTGCCGGACGACCGCGACATCACCTTGCACGCGGTGGCAGCCGGGTACCACGAGACCTACACGCAGACCTTCCACACCTCGGGTGCGGACCTCACCCAGGTCAACTTCCAGATGCCGGCGAATCCGATCTTCGCGGCGATGGCGCAGTACGCCGGAGCCCAGCTCGACGATCAGGGCAATCTGGTCGACTGCGCGATCGTGACGACGGCGTATCAGTTGAAGGGCCGGGGCTACTCGAACTTCGACGACTTCCACGAATTCCACCCGCACGGTGTCGCGGGGTCGTTGGCGACGAACGCCGGACCCGCCGCCCCGATGTACTTCAATTCGAGCGTTCTTCCCGACCCGAACCAGGCCGGTACGTCGAGCGACGGAGGCATCGTCTGGAAGGGCGTCCCCGAGGGGCGGCACACCCTCTCGGCGACCAATCCCACGCACCGCCTGGCCAGCTTCGTCGCGGACTGCAAGCCGGGCCGCTTCGTCAACGCCAGCCCGCCGTGGGGCTTCTACGAGCTCGCCGCCAACGAGACCACCAACGAGGCGGCGCTCGTCGCGCCGACGGTTTCGGTGCAGACTCCGGCGTCGGCCCGGTACGGCGCTGCCCTCGCGGCCACGGTGACGGTGACCGGCCCGGGAGACGGTGTCGTCGTACTGGAGGAGGGCGGCTCGCCCGTCGCCGCCGGTGACCTCGCCGGCGGTCACGCGACCATCTCTCTCGCCGGACTCGGTATCGGGACGCACCAGCTCGTCGGCCGCTACCTCGCCTCGGGACGCACGAGCTGGACCGTCGGCACCCCGGTGACGGTCGAGGTCCGCAAGGCTGTCTCCGCCACCCGCCTGAGCGCGCCGAAGAAGGCCGCGCGCAAGCACGCCGTCTCCGTCCGCATCCGAGTGAGCGCCACCGGCGTGACGCCCACCGGCGCCGTCGCCTTGTACGACGGCGCGAAGCGGCTGCGCACCCTGAAGCTGACCGGCGGCACGGCGATCGCCAAGGTGAGCCTGGGCAAGGCGGGGATGCACCGTCTCCGTGCCGTCTATGCAGGCAGCCCCGTCGCCGAGGGATCGAGCAGCGCCATCGCTCGGGTCCGGGTGCGGTAGATCACAGCACGTAGGGTCCCGCGAAGGGGCCTGAAACGGACGAAGGTCAGGAGACTGATGCCTCCTGACCTTCGTCTTCTGTGCGCCATCAGGGACTCGAACCCCGAACCCGCTGATTAAGAGTCAGCTGCTCTGCCAATTGAGC
>JASLCW010000127.1 GCA_030151765.1 Marmoricola sp. | reverse complement strand
GTCCCTTGCTGCGGGTCAGCAGGTCGCGGACCTTGCCCTCACGACCGCCCAATGCCTTGTTGGACTCGGTGACGATCGTCTGGAGCTGGTTGAGCCCGCCGCCGTTGATCAGCATCGAGGCCGCGGAGAGCGCATCCTCCACGGTGGGCGCGGTCGTGGTCTGGTTCTCACCGAGATGAGTGCCGCTGCCGGCGAGCGGACCCTTCGCCGGATTGTCGACGTCGACGTACAACTCGCCCAGCGGTGTCGTGTAGCGGAGTCGTGCGGTCGCATCGCTGCGCAACTGCGCGTTGGTGCGCACCTTCATCGTCACGACGGCATGGAAGTCCTTCACCGAGACGTCCGACACCCGTCCCGAGTCCACACCGTTCACCCGGACGGCGGCGCCCTGCGCCAGATTCAGGGCCTCACCGAAATCGGCGGTGACCTTGATCGTCGAGCCCGAGACACCCGAGCCGGGCAGGGGCAGCGACGAGAAGGTGGGGCCGGCGCAGCCGGTCAGTACGGCGAGGGCGGCAACGAGAGCCGACCAGCGCATCGCGGACGATCGCAGGACACGGCGGCTCATGGCAGCAATCCGAACAACTGGTTCAGGAGATCGCCGATGATCGGCGGACTCGTGCCGAGGAGCGAGCAGAGATCGCCGGGCAGGACCGCGCACAGCTGCGGGAGCACATTGCCGAGCACCGGCAGCAGCGTCGTCAGGTCGAGCCGGACCCGGATGCGCCCGTCGGGGGCGAGCATCCGCTGCAGGTTCTGCAGGGTGAGCGGCAGCACCCGCAGGACCTCCGCGGTCTGGGTGCGCTTGTCGAGGACTGTGCGCATCACGCCATTGCTCTGGTTGACCGCCCTGGTGATCTCCGCACGATTCGTCCGGGCGAAGTTCGCAACGACCCGGATCATCTTCGTGGCGGATCGGATCGAGGTCTTGAAGTTGGTCTTCTCCTGCGCCAGCAGGTGCGTCGCCGCCGAGACCTGCTTCACGAAGGCTCGGACGGTGCCCTTGTTGGCGGTCAGCCTGCTGGTCAGCTGGTCGAGCGACACCAACGTGGACGTCGCGTTGCCGCGCTGCAAGGAGATGCCATTGCTGGCGTCGGCGAGCGAGTGGATGGACTGGTTGATCAGTCCGCCATTGCCGGCCAGGGCCTTCGAACCGGCGTCGAGGAAGTCCTTTATCGCCGTCTTCGTCGAACCCGAGCCGTTGAGACCGCGGGCGAAGTCGCCGATGCTGGCAAGCACCTGGTCGAACTCGACCGGCGTCCGGGTCCGGTCGACCGGGATGACCGCGCCGGACTGCATCTTCGCCCCGCCGGAATAGACCGGCGTGAGTTCGACGTACCGGTCGGTGGCCACCGACCGGGAGATCACCGCGGCGGCCGCGCCCGCCGGGATCGCCTGGCTCTTGTCCACCTCGAGGGTGACCTTCACCTGCTGGCCCTCGGGCTTGATCGCGGTCACCTTGCCCACGGGTACGCCGAGGACGCCGACGTCGTTGCCGACGAAGAGTCCCGCCGAGTCGCTGAAGTAGGCCGTGATCGTGGTCTTGCCCGATCCGAGGATGGAGCATCCGCTGACACCGACGAGCAGTGCCAGGGCGGTCAGGAACGCGACCAGCGCTCCGAGTCGACGATTCATCGCTGAGGTCCTCAACAGTTCTTCACCAACTTGCAGCCGATGCCGTCGTTGGGCGGCAGAACCGGAGCGGGCGCGTACAGATAGCCGTACGGCGCGATGCCCGTCGCATTCGCGAGATAGCGCACCGCGGGCGCCATCGTGTCGAGGACATGACGCAACGACTTGTCCTGCGCCCGCAGCGTGGACAGTGCCGAGTTGAGCGAGTGCAGTGCCGGGCCGGTGTCCGCCTTCGTGTCGGCGATGATGCCGTTGACATTCTTGGCCAGGCGCGTCGTCTCGACGAGCAGCGTGTGGATCGCCTCGCGGCGCTGGGTCACCTCGGACACGACGAGATTGGTCTGGCGCATCAGGGCGATCAGGTCGGTGCTGCTGGCCGAGAGCTGGTTGGAGACGCTCCGGGCCGCGGTCAGCAGGTCACCGATCTGGGCGCTTCGCTTCGACACCACGTCAGCGAGCCGCACCACGCCCTTCAGCGCCGGGGCGAAGTCCTTGCTGGAGGGCGACAACGTGTTCGTCATCGTGGTCAGCAGCTTCGACAGCCGGTCGGCGTTGAGCCGCTCGAGGTTCGTCGTGCCCTTGTCCAGGACATCCTGGAGATTGAAGGGCACGGTCGTCGACGCCAGCGGGATCGTCTTGCCCGGAAGGGATCCTCCCCCGGCCGGGTCGACGGCGAGCATGTGCGTGCCCAGGAGGGTGGCGACCTTGATCGCGGCCGTCGTACGGTTGCCCAGGTGCTGGCCCTTGCTGACCGTGAAGCCGACCTTCACCTGCTGGCCGTCGAGGGCGACGCTGGTCACCTTGCCGACGGTCACGCCGGCGATCTGCACCTCCTCGCCGGTCTTGAGCCCGGCCGACTGCGCGAAGATCGCGCTGTAGGTGGTCTTGCCGAAGGGGATGATCGTGAAGAGCCCCACCAGGCAGGCGAGCAGGACGCCTCCGGCGATCGCGATCAGGCCGATCCGGAAGGGATCGCGGTCTGCGAGCGGCTTCATTGGCACACCTTCGTCCACGGCCCGCCGGACTGGCGGCCGCTCAGATTGATCTCGGTCCCGGCACCGAGTTGCAGCCAGAAGGTGCAGAGGTAGACATTCGCCGAGTTCCGGTACGACGACGCGCGGCCGAGCCCGCCGAAGACGTCACCGAAGGCACCGAGTGCCTGGGTGAGGAGTCCGCGGTTGCTGGAGAGCACATCGGCCACCTGGCGGAACAGATGCGTGTCGGCGGTGATCGGGCGTCGTACCTGTGCGAGCAGCGTCGAGGTCGAGTTGATCAGCGTGCTGAGGTTGGAGATCGAGTGGCCGATGCTCTCCCGCTGCTGGGCGAGGCCGGTCATCAGCAGCCGGAGTTCGTGCACCGTGCTCTTCAGCTCGGTGCCCTGGCCAGCCACATCGTTGAGCACCGGCGTCAGGCGGGTCAGCACCTGACCGAAGATCTGGTCGCGGTCGGCGACGAAGTTCGTCAGCTCGGTGGTCTGCTGGAGCAACTGCTCCACCGTCCCGCCCTCACCCTGCAGGACCTGGATCAGCGACTCCGCGAGCTGGTTCACGTCCGAGGGACGCAGCGTGGCGAAGAGCGGCCGGAAGCCGTCGAGCAGTTCGGTCAGGTCGAAGCCGGGGTTGGTCCGCTCCAGCGGAACCGTGGCACCCGAGTGCAGCGGCGTACCCCGCTTCACCGGCTGCTGCAGGGAGAGATAGCGCTGGCCGAGCAGGTTCTGGTAGCGCATCACGATGCTGGTGTTGCTCAGCAGGGGCTGGGTGTTCTGCAGTTCGAAGGTGACCTGTGCGCGGTCACCGTCGACGATGGAGATGCCCTTCACCTTGCCGACGCGGACGCCCGCGACCCGGACGTCGTCGCCGGTCGAGAGTCCGCTCACATTGGTGAAATCGGCCTTGAAGTCACGGGTGCCGTGCGGCACGCCGTTGATCATCGTGTTGAAGAGCAGCATCGCCAGCACCAACGAGATGAAGGCGAAGATCAGGAACTTGATCAGGATCGACCTGAATCCGGCAATCACTGGCCACCCCCGCAGTTGCCCCGGGCACTGCCGAAGGTCGGGCAGTCCTTGGAGGTGTAGTTCGGCGGCTTCGCCTGCTGGATGACGATCGTGTTGTCGATCCAGCCGTGGTGGACGATCGTCGTGAGCTTCGACGAGACCATCCGGATCACCGCGAAGGCATTGGTGAAGGCGGCACGGCGCTCCTCGTAGTACACCTGCAGCACCTGGGCGGACTTGTTGATGAAGCGCACCAGGTCGGGCCGGACCTTGGCGGTGAGCGCACCGGCCTCGTCGGCGACCTGACGTCCACCGGTCAGCAGGGTCGCGAGTTCCTTGCTGTGCGCGGCGATCGTGTGCAGCGGCCCGAGGGTGTCCTGCAGTCCGTCGAAGAAGTCGGGGGCCGCCTTCTCGATGATCTCGAGGTTGGCCGGCAGCTTGGCGATGTCGGACTTGATCACCGGCACCAGCGGCTCCACCTTGCGGACGAAGCCGTCGAGTTCGTCGATCATCGAGCCGATCTCGTCGCCGCGACCGTCGAGGGACATCGCGATCGCGCTCAGCGTGCTGTTCAGCTTGGCCGGCTGCAGCACCTTCACGAGCGTGTCGATGTCGTCGAGCGCCTTCTGGAGTTCGAGGGTTCCCTGCGTCGTGTCGGGCGGTACGACTGCTCCCGCGTGCAGCGGCTTCGGTGCGGACGGGCCGTGCGTCGTGAGGTCGACGTACGACGTGCCGAACACCGTCGCCGGCAGGATCCGGGCCACCACGTTGTCAGGGATCTTGCCGAGCTCGCCGCCGTTCATGGCGATGCCGACCCGGACGCCGCCGTCGTCCCCGCGGGAGATACCGCTCACCTTGCCGATGATGATGCCGCGCATCTTGACGTCGGCCCCGCTGGCCAGGGATCCACCGGCATTCGCCAACTGCGCGGAGATCTTGTCCGGTCCCCCGATGACGCCCGAGGACTTGCCGAAGATCACCAGCAGGACGAGCGCGACCAGGACGATCGCCACCAGTCCGCGCTTGGCGTACTGGGCGCGGCTGAGCTCGACGCGAACCTTCTGCTTCGCCATCACTACCCCGACACCCGGAAACCGGAGTTTCCGCCCCACATCACGAGGGTCATGACCATGTCGAGTACGACGACGGAGACGATGCTCGCCCGAATCGCGCGACCGGTGGCCTCGCCGACCGCCTGCGGTCCGCCGCCGGCACGCATGCCGTACCAGCAGTGGATCAGGGCGATCGCGATCGCGAAGATGACGATCTTGATCACCGACAGCCAGATATCTCGACCTTGGATGAAGGTCGAGAAGTAGTGCTCGTACTGGCCCGGCGACTGGTGGAAGATCAGCACGACCGAGGCGTACGACGAGAGGTACGAGCCGATCAGGCCGATCAGGTAGAGCGGCAGGATCGCGAAGATCGTCGCCAAGACGCGTGTGGTCACCAGGAAGTGGATCGGGTTGACCGCCATCACCTCGAGGGCGTCCACCTCCTCGCTGATCTTCATCGAGCCGAGCTGCGCGGTGAAGCGACAGCCGACCTGTGCCCCGAGAGCGAGCGCGGCGATGATCGGCGCCAGCTCGCGGGTGTTCGCGCTCGCGGAGATGAAGCCCGTCAGGGGCGCGAGGCCGACCAGCTGGAGGCCCGAGTAGCCCTGGATGCCCACCGACGTACCGGCAGCCAGCGCCAGCAGCGCCATGATTCCCACCGTGCCGCCACCGACGACGAGGGCGCCACTTCCCCAGGCGATGTCCATGAGCTGGCGCAGCGTCTCGTTGCGATAGCGCTTGAAGGTCTGGAAGGCCGGGATGACGGACTTGGCACTGAAGGTCGCGAAGTCGCCGACCTTGGCCAGGCCGTCCATGGTGGCATCGACAGCCTTGACGACGGGATCGCTCAGGTTCGGCATGTCAGATCTTCTGCGGGATCAGGAGGACGTAGGCCTCGGTGATGAGCACGTTGGCGAAGGCCAGCAGGATGACGCTCAGGACCACGGCCTGGTTGACCGCGTCGGCGACGCCCTTCGGACCGCCCTTGGCGGTCAGGCCCTTGTGGCAGCACACGATCGTGGCCAGGAATCCGAAGACCAGGGCCTTGAACTCGGCGACGTACAGGTCGGTCGGATTGCTGAAGGAGACGAAGGAGCCGAGGTAGGCACCGGACGAGACCTGGCCGCCGCCGACGACGAGGACGTAGCCGGTGATCATCGCGGTGACGGCCACGATGATCGTCAGCAGGAAGGAGATCAGCAGGGCCGCGAGGAGCCGCGGGGCCACCAGGCGCTGGACAGGCGAGATGCCCATGACCTTCAGTGCGTCGATCTCCTCGCGCACCGTGCGGGCACCGAGGTCGGAGGTGATCGCGGAGCCGACCGCGCCGGCGATCAGCAGGGAGGTCACCAGCGGCGCGCCCTGCTGGAGTACGCCGGTGCCGTTGACCGCGCCGATGAACGAGGTCGCACCGATCTGCGAGGCGACCGCGCCGATCTGCACGGAGATGATCACACCGAAGGGGATCGAGACCAGGATCGTCGGCAGCAGCGCGACCCGGGTCATGAACGAGCACTGGAGGATGAACTCCTCCCACGAGAAGCGCCGCCCGATGATGTCCGTGGCGAGGAACCGGATCGTCTCCAGAGCCAGCACCACGAGACGACCGGCGGTCTCGATTCCCTGGCGCGCGCGGCCGATCAGATCGAGGACGCCAGACCTGCCGGCGGCGGCAATCGAACTCACGAACCCTCCCTCGCTGGGTTTTGAAATCACAGAACGACCGACTGTGACGCGGGTTACCCGGATTCTGTACAAATGTTCACCGGCCGTAAACCACGTTCGTCAGGCGGACGCCCTCCACGGGGGCTGCTTCAAGTGGTAGGGAGGTGCCGTCGCGGGGCCATCCGCGGCCCCCGCCGCGGCGCTCCGCGGCCGCTCATCGCGAGGAGTGCCTGCACCCGGTAGCGATGCGGGCGGTAGGGCTCCAGCAGTACGGCGAGCGCCTCGTCGTCGATGCGCTCACCGGTCAGCGCCCAGCCGACGTCCTTGGCCACGTGGTAGTCGCCGAAGCTCACCGCATCGGCGTCGCCGAGCACGCGCTGGCGCACCTCCGCACTGGTCCAGCAACCGATTCCGGGCAGGCTGGTCAGCGCCCGGTCGAGTTCGCCGGAGCCGCGGCCGGACGCGCGCTCGAGGGCGGCGGCGACGGTCATCGCCTTGAGCAGCGGGCGGGACCGGCCCGAATCGACCGGCAGCCGCAGCCATTCCCAGCTCGGGATCGCGCGGATCGCCTCCGGGCTCGGCTGGACACGGAGGCGGAAGGCCTCGGCGGCCGGACCTGGCGCGGGCTCGCCGTACCGCCGGACCAGGCGCTGGTACGCCGCGAAGGCCTCCTGGCCGGTGACCTTCTGCTCGATGATCGCCGGGACGAGCGCGTCGACCACCAGGCCGCTCCGGCCGATCCGCCAGTTCTGGTGGTGTCGCCAGGCCTGCGCCACCTGCGAATGGTGCGGTACGAAGGTCGAGGGGTCGTCGTCGGCGCCGAGCAGTGCCGGCGCCTGGTTGAGCATCCAGTCCGCACCTGGCCCCCACGCGGAGAAGGCGATCTCGGCATCGGCGGCGTGGGAGACGACGCGGAGGGTGGCCGGCCCGTCCGGCGTACGGAAGGCCCGCCAGTGCGCGCCGGCACCATCGATCCGGTAGGTCGGGTCGCCGCGGCCATGACGATGCGGTGCGAGGACATGGGCGACCGGGCAGGGCCAGTCCGGGCGCCAGCGCCTGGTCCGCTCCCCTGTCGTCACGAGCGAAACTGTAGGCGCCGGGTCCTACAGTCGCTGCATGCTCCTGAACGACCTGGTCGAGGTTTCCGCCGCGGTGGCGGCGACGCGCTCACGGACGGCCAAGCGCGACCTGATCGCGGCACTGCTGCTCCGCCTCGAACCGGGCGAGGTCGAGATCGCGACGGCCTATCTGGCGGGCGTGCTGCGGCAGCGTCGTACGGGCGTGGGCTGGCGGAGTCTCGCCGAGCTGCCTGAGCCGGCGGCGATGTCCTCGGTGGGCCTCGTCGAGATCGACGCCACCCTCGAGTCGCTCGGGGAGGTCTCGGGCGCCGGCTCCGTCGGGCGTCGCGGAGAACTGCTCGACGCCCTGTTCTCGCGGCTCACCGCCGGCGAGCAGGAGCACCTGCGCGGCCTGATGACCGGTTCGCTGCGGCAGGGTGCACAGGACGCGGTCGTCCTCGAGGCGATCGCGGCGGCGACCGGCATCCCGATCGCGGTGGTCCGGCGCGCGGCGATGTTCAGCGCACCGACCGGGCCGGTGGCGCTGGCGGCGCTGACCGGTGGGATCGACGCGCTCTCCGCCTTCACCCTCGAGGCAGGGCGACCGGTCCGGCCGATGCTCGCCTCGAGCGCGCCCGATGTCGCGGGCGCACTGGAGAAGCTGCCCGCGTCGGTGAGCGTCGATGCCAAGCTCGACGGCATCCGGATCCAGGTGCACAAGGTCGGCGACGAGGTCACCGTCTTCAGCCGCAGCCTCGACGACATCGGCGAGCGGCTCCCCGGGGTGACCTCGCTGGTCCGGTCGCTCCCTGCGCGCGATCTCATCCTCGACGGCGAGGCACTCATGCTCGACGACGCCGGCCGGCCGCGCCCCTTCCAGGACACGGCCTCGTCCAGCGCCACGCAGGGTGGCGATGTCGGACTGCAGCCGTGGTTCTTCGACATCCTGCTGCGCGACGACGTCGTACTCCTCGACGAGCCGCTGCGGGAGCGCCTCGCCGTACTCGCGGACGTCGTACCGGAGCGATACCGGGTGTCCCGCCTGCACGAGCCCTCCCCCGACGCCGCCGCCGACTGGTTCACCGAGATCATCGCCGCCGGGCAGGAGGGCGTGGTCGTCAAGGACCTCGACGCGCCGTACGCCGCCGGCCGCCGCGGCGCCGCCTGGGTGAAGGTGAAGCCCCGGCACACCCTCGACCTCGTCGTCCTGGCCGTCGAGTGGGGCTCCGGCCGTCGCCGCGGTCTGCTCTCCAACATCCACCTCGGTGCCCGCGACCCCGAGACGGGCAGCTTCGTCATGCTGGGCAAGACCTTCAAGGGCATGACCGACGAGATGCTGGCCTGGCAGACCGAACGCTTCACCGAGCTCAAGACCTCCGACGACGGCTGGGTGGTGACCCTGCGGCCGGAGCAGGTCGTCGAGATCGCCTTCGACGGCGTGCAGCGGTCCACGCGCTATCCGGGCGGAGTCGCCCTGAGGTTCGCCCGTGTCCTGCGTTACCGCGACGACAAGACCGCCGCCGAGGCGGACACGATCGACGCGGTGCGGGCAATCGGGCGGGGGTGACCCGACCAGGTGTACGCCGTGTGACACTCACAGTTGCACTAGGCTTGGCCCATGAGCACGGGCGAGCCGACCACCGACCCCTCCGTCAAACCGGCCAAGACCACCGCACGCGCGGCCGCGGCGGCGCGACGAAAGGCACGGGAGCAGGACATCCTCGCCGCCACCCGGCGGCTCTTCGACGCCGGCGGCATGCGCGACGCACAGATCGAGGACATCGCCCGCGCGGTCGGGGTCAACCGGGCAATCATCTACCGCCACTTCACCGGCAAGGAGGAGCTCTTCGCGCTCACCCTGGTCGGCTATCTCGACGAGCTCGCCGCCGAGATGTCGGAGGCGAGTGCCTCCGCGAAGGACGCACCGGCCCGGCTGTCCGCACTGGTCGGCGCCTTCGTCGACTTCGGGGTCGAGTACCCGGCCTTCATCGACTGCGCGCAGACGCTGATGCGTCGTACCGGACCTGAACTGCTCGACGAGATCTCCGAGGGCGCGATGCTCCGATTGGGCCGCTCGATGACCGCCTGTCTCAAGCAGATCAGTGACGTCCTCGACGACGGCGTCGAGGCGGGCGACTTCCACAAGGTCGACAGCGTCGTCCTCGCCAATCACATGTACGCCTCGGGCCTGGGCGCCCTGCAGCTGGCCCGTCTCGGCATGCTCGTCACGGAGTCCGCGCCCGGCATGCCGATGATGACCCCGCTCGATCCCGAGCAGGTCAAGAAGTACCTGGTCGCCTCGGCGCGCGCCCTCGCCACCGCCTGAAATCGGATAGTCCACGACGTTTCCGGGCTAATAACGCCCGATTTGGCCCTGAAACGTCATGGACTATCCCGAACAGGCGAACGGTCAGCGCTCCAGGATGGCGACGACGCCCTGGCCGCCGGCGGCGCAGATGGAGATCAGCGCGCGGCCCGAGCCCTTGTCGGCGAGCAGCTTCGCGGCATTGGCCACGATCCGGCCACCGGTCGCGGCGAAGGGGTGCGCGGCCGCCAGCGAGGAGCCCTTGACGTTCAGCTTGCTGCGGTCGATCGAGCCCAGCGGCGCGTCGAGGCCGAGGCGCTCCTTGCAGAACACCGGGCTCTCCCAC
>JASLCW010000118.1 GCA_030151765.1 Marmoricola sp. | reverse complement strand
GGCGGTGAGGATCGCCTCGGCGATCAGCGGTGCGGTGAGGCCGATCTGCCAGGGGCGTGCGCCCAGGGCGGACAGCTGCTGCCCGACCGCGGCCTCCATCTCCTCGTCGGCGGCCGCCGGGGGAGTCCAGAGCACCCGGCGGAGCGAGTCCGGGGTGAGCATGTTCTCGACCGGGACCGACAGTTCCTCGGAGCGGGTGCCGATGCTGGCCCGGGCCATCGTCAGCCGGGCGGCGGCGAGCGGATCGCGGTCCGCCCAGGCGCGCACCTGCGGCGGGCCGTCGCCACGGGCGGCGTGGGCGGGAAGCTCGTCCTCGGGCAGGGCCCGGGCACGGTCGAGGGCGGCCAGCCAGCGGTCCGCCTCGCCCCGGGCGGCGCGGCCGTGGAAGCCCTCGGTGGCCAGCAGCGCGGCCTTGCCGGCCGGCAGCTTGCGGGCAGCGGCGATGATCGAGGCGTCGGGGAGCAGCCGGCCGGGCGTGACATCGCGCTCGGTGGCGAGCTCGTCGCGGGCCTGCCAGAGCTCGCGAACGGCGGCGATGGCGCGCCGGTTGCGCAGCCGGTGGATGCCCGAGGTACGCCGCCACGGGTCCTGCCGCACCGCGGGGGCGAAGTCCAGGAGCCAGGTGAACTCCTCCTCGGCCCACTGGGTCTTGCCGGACTCCTCCAGCTCGGCAGCCAGGTGATCACGCAACTCGATCAGCACCTCGACGTCGAGGGCGGCGTACTCGAGCCAGGGCCGCGGCAGCGGGCGCTTGGACCAGTCGACGGCGGAATGCTCCTTGCGCATCGCCTTGCCGATGATGGTCTCGGTGAGCGTGGCCAGGCCGACCCTCGGGTGGCCGAGGAGGCGGGCGGCGAGTTCGGTGTCGAAGAGCCGGCGGGGTCGCAGGCCGACCTCGCGCAGGCAGGCCAGGTCCTGGGTGGCCGCGTGCAGGATCCATTCGGCGTCGCCGATCGCGTCGTCGAGCGCGCTGAGATCGCCGAAGGGGATCGGATCGATCAGCATGCTGCCGGCGCCCTCGCGGCGCAGCTGGATCAGATAGGCGCGAGCCGAATAGCGATAGCCCGAGGCCCGCTCGGCGTCGAGGGCGACCGGTCCGGTGCCGGCGGCCACCAGGGCGACGGCAGCGGCCAGCGCCTCGGGGGTGTCGATTACCTCAGGGAGCCCCTCGCGCAGTTGCAGGAGGGGTACGGCGGGCTCGGCCGGCTCGTCGGTCTCGGTGGCCTCCGGATCGACGGCCGGTCGTTCGCGGCGGGGTCGCACCCGTCGGCGGGGGCGGGAGGTGGTCGATTCCGGTTCGGTCACGCCGGACCGCGCTGACCGCGGCGACTGGGCATGGTGGCGACACCTTCGGGCACCGGGGGCAGGCCGGCGGCGGTGCACAGCAGTTCGCCCCACGCCTCGACGTGGGCGGCGATGTTCTCGGCGGGAGTCCAGGAGGCGCGGATCTCGATCTGCGCGGTGGCCGGTTCGGCGCTCATCCCGCCGAAGCTCTCCGAGGAGACGATGGTGACCGTGCCGGCCGTGGCGCCGTACTCCGCCCCGTGTGCCTCGAGCGCATCGGTCAGCCAGGACCAGCCGACCTCGCGCAGCAGCGGATCGGTGACCTGCTCCGGGTCGAGTTCGGCGCGGACATAGCTGACGCAGCGGAAGGTACCTTCCCAGGCGTCGTTGCCGGCGGGGTCGTGCAGCAGCACCAGGCGTCCGGTACCGATCTCGTCGCCGTCGATGGTGACATCGGCGGAGAGGGCGGCGGCGAAGGGAGCGATCCGCTGGGGCGCGGGCATCTCCTCGACGTAGATCTCGGGCCGCAGTCGCGCCGCTCGGAGCTCGCTGACCGCGCGGGTGAACGCCGCGGGCTCGCTGAGCACATGCGGTGGCATACGTTCGTTGGGCGCGGACATGCCCTCAGGTTAAGCCGAGGCCGGGCTGCCCGTGTCTCGACTCGCCGCCTGACCTGCAAGGATCATCCCGTGACTGAGCTCCACGATGCCCCCCTCCTGCGCGCCGCCCGCGGCGAGAGCACCCCGCACGTCCCGGTCTGGTTCATGCGCCAGGCGGGCCGCTCGCTGCCCGAGTACCGCAAGGTGCGTGAGGGCGTCGGCATGCTCGAGTCCTGCATGCGTCCCGACCTGGTCACCGAGATCACCCTCCAGCCGGTCCGCCGGTACGGCGTCGACGCGGCGATCTTCTTCTCCGACATCGTGCTCCCGCTCAAGGCGGTCGGCGTCGACCTCGACATCGTGGCCGGTGTCGGCCCGGTCGTCGCGGAGCCGGTGCGGACGCTCGCCGATGTCGCGGCGATCCCCGACCTGACGCCCGAGCACGTCCCCTTCATCACCGAGTCGGTGAAGCTGCTCACCGCCGAGCTGGGCGGCACTCCGCTGATCGGCTTCGCCGGTGCGCCGTTCACCGTGGCCTCGTATCTCGTCGAAGGCGGGCCCTCGAAGGATCACGCCAAGACCAAGGCGATGATGTTCGGCGCCCCGGAGGTGTGGGAGGCGCTGCTCACCAAGATCGCCGGAATCGCGGCGGCCTATCTCGAGGTTCAGGTCGGCGCCGGCGCCAGCGCGGTGCAGCTCTTCGACTCGTGGGCGGGTGCGCTGAGCCGGCCGGACTACGAGCGCTTCGTGATGCCGCATTCACGGGCCGTGCTGGAGCGGGCGGGTGCGCTCGGCGTACCGCGGATCCACTTCGGTGTCGGTACCGGCGAGTTCCTCGACCTGATGGGGCAGGCGGGTGCCGACGTGGTCGGTGTCGACTGGCGGGTGCCGCTGGCCGAGGGTGTGAAGCGGGCCGCCGGTGACGGTCGTGCGCGTGCGGTTCAGGGCAATCTCGACCCGACGCTGGTCTTCGCCCCCACCGAGGTGATGCTGGCGCGCGCGGACGAGATCATCGCCGCGGGCCGCACCGCGCCGGGCCACATCTTCAACCTCGGTCACGGCGTCCTGCCCAGCACCGACCCCGACCAGCTCAAGCGGCTGGTCGAGCACGTCCACGGCACCTGAGCCTCACGCGGCCCGGGTACGCCGGCGCCGGACCAGCCAGACCGGCAGCCCGACAATCGCCAGGACGACGGCGAAGGGGAGGACCGCGCCGACGGCGGTGAGGACACCGGTGACGACCGCGCCCAGAGCGTGCCAGCCTCCCTCGAGGCCGGCGAAGAGGCCGGACTCCTGCGTCTTCTTGTGATGCGTGGTCGCGGTGCGGTCGATGTCGACCGTGATCGTCGACATCGAGGTCTGGTCGTTGAGCCAGGTCTGCTGCTGGCGCAGGGATTCCAGCTCGGCCTGGCGGTCCGAGATGTCGCCCTCCAGGCGGATCACCTGGCCAAGCGTGGTGGCCCGGTCGAGCAGTCGCTGGAGTTGCTGCACGGCACGACGCTTCGCCTGCACCCGGGCATTCGTGTCGATCACCTTGGTGGTGACGTCCTCGGCGGTGCGCTGCTGCGAGATCGCATGCGCGGTCGCGGCGAGGTCGGCCATCGCCTTGTCGAAGGTCGCGCTCGGGACGCGCAGGACCAGATGCGTGCTCTCCATCGTGCCGGTCCGGGTGCTGTCCGTCTGCTCGTTGCTGACGCTACCCTGCCAGCCCGCGACGAGGTCCAGCACGCGCTTCCGGGTGGTGGAGACGTCCTTCGTCTCCAGGTGGATGGAGCCCTTGGAGATCACCTTGCGGCCGAGGACCGCGGGATTCGCCGGAGCCTTGGCCGCATCGGCCATCGACATCGGAGCCCTCAGCGTGTTCAGGGCCGACCCCGTCGCCACGCCGCCCGCCATGTCCGCGGCCGAGTCGCTCGATGCCGACATGTTCGTGGCCTTCGAGGAACAGCCGCCGAGGACGATGATTCCGGCAGCGGCAATGGCGAGGATCCCTGGCTTCATCATGTGGCTGGGACGCGCGACCGTGACCACAGGTTCCCTCCGGGCCGTGCCGGCGGACCTGAGATGCTTGGGTCATGGCCGGCCCGCGCAACTGTCGCATCGTGATCGTCGGCGGCGGCATCGCCGGACTCGCCGCCGCGCACAAGCTCAGCGAGTCGAGTCCCGGCGACGAGGTCGTCGTACTCGAAGGTGGCGAGGTGGCCGGCGGCAAGCTCCGTACGGCGGAGATCGCCGGCATACGCGTGGACGTGGGTGCCGAGGCGATGCTCAATCGTCGTCCCGAGGCCACCGACTTCGCCCGCTCGCTGGGTCTCGAGGACCGCCTGGTGCATCCGGCGACCACCAGTGCGCAGCTGTGGAATCGCAACCGCCTGGTGCCCTTGCCGCGCACGATGATGGGAGTGCCCGGCGACGTGACCGCGCTCCGCGAGGTGCTGTCCCGTGGCGGTCAGTTGCGAGCCGCCATCGAGCCGCGGTTGCCGGCGACCGAGCTCGGTGACGCGGACGTCAGCATCGGCAATCTGGTGGAGGAACGCTTCGGCCGGGAGGTCGTCGACCGGCTGGTCGAGCCTCTGCTCGGCGGTGTCTATGCCGGCCACGCAAGGGAGATCTCCGCACGAGCCGCGGTACCGCAGGTGGTGGCGATGCTCGCCCGCGACCGTTCGCTCACCCATGCCGCAGCGCAGGCTCTCGGGCCCGCGACACCGGACGTGCCGGCGGCGCCGGTCTTCGCCGGCATCCGCGGAGGTGTCGGGCGGCTCGCGGAGACGGCGGCGGCGAGTCTCGGCGATGCACTTCGGTACGGCGCCACCGTGCGCGATCTGGCCCGCCGGCCCGACGGTGGCTGGCGGCTCGTCGTCGGCGATGCCCGCGATCCGCGGTTGGAGGAGGCGGACGCCGTCATCCTGGCGGCGCCGGCGCGGCCGACTGCGCGGCTGCTCAGCGATGTGGCGCCGACGGCGGCGCTGGAGCTCGCGCGGATCGACTATGCCTCGATGGCGATCGTCACGCTCGCCTTCCGTGCCGCGGACTTCCCCGAGGTCGTGGGCTCGGGCTTCCTGGTCCCGCCGGTCGACGGTCACCAGATCAAGGCGGCGACCTACTCGTTCGCCAAGTGGGGCTGGGTCACCGATGCCGGTGCCGCCGCCGACGAGCCGGTCAAGGTGTTGCGTTGCTCGATCGGCCGCCACCGTGAGGAGGCGAGCCTGCAGGCCGACGACGCGGAGCTCGTCCGGATCGCGCTCGCGGACCTCGCCGCGGCCACGGGTGTGCGCGCGGCGCCGCTCGACACGCACGTGCAGCGATGGGGCGGCGCCCTGCCGCAGTACGCCGTCGGGCACGTCGCCAGGGTGGCCCGGGTGCGCTCCGAGATCGACCGCGTCGCCGGCCTCGCGCTGTGTGGTGCGGCCTACGACGGGCTGGGGATTCCGGCCTGCATCGCCTCCGCGGACAGGGCGGTCGCGAAGGTGCTGGATGACCTTGGGACAATGGGGGCATGAGTACAACGGCCCGTCGCGCAAAGGAACTGAACGAGACCATCCGCTACACCATGTGGTCGGTCTTCAAGCTGCGGGATGAGCTCGGTGACGGCGATCGGGCGACCGAGGCGAAAGAGGTGCAGGCGCTCCTCGAGGAGCTTGCCGAGGAGGACATCACCACGCGCGGTGTCTACGACGTCAGCGGGCTGCGCGCGGACGCCGATGTCATGTTCTGGTGGCACGCGGAGACGATCGAGGGCGTGCAGTCGGCGTACAACCGGATGCGTCGTACCGCCTTCGGGCGACGGCTCGCCCCGGTGTGGTCGCAGGTCGCGCTGCACCGTCCGGCGGAGTTCAACAAGAGCCACATCCCGGCCTTCCTGGCCGACGAGGTCTCCCGCGACTATGTCTGCGTCTACCCCTTCGTGCGCTCCTACGAGTGGTACCTGCTCGAGGACTCCGAGCGCCGTGCGCTGCTTGCCGAGCACGGCAAAATGGCCCGCGAGTACCCGGATGTCCGGGCCAACACGGTGGCCTCGTTCGCACTCGGTGACTACGAGTGGCTGCTCGCCTTCGAGGCCGACCAGCTGGACCGCATCGTCGACCTGATGAGGCACCTGCGCGGCTCCGAGACCCGCCGGCACGTGCGCGAGGAGATCCCCTTCTACACCGGCCGTCGTCGCGACGTGAGCGAGCTGCTCGACCTGCTGCCCTGAGCCGGTTGCCTCAGGCCTGCGGCTCCAGCTTCAGCGAGATGCTGTTGATGCAGTAGCGCTGGTCGGTGGGGGTGTCGTAGCCCTCGCCTTCGAAGACGTGGCCGAGGTGCGAGCCGCAGTTGGCGCAGCGCACCTCCACGCGCTTCATGCCGTACGACGTGTCCTCGATGTATTCGATCGTGTCGACCATCGGCTTGAAGAAGGACGGCCAGCCGCAGTGGGAGTGGAACTTGGTGTCCGACTCGAAGAGGGCGGCATCGCAGGCGCGGCAGTGGTAGACGCCGGTGGTCTCGGTGTCGGTGTACTCGCCGGTGAAGGCGGGCTCGGTGCCTGCCTGGCGGAGGACGGCGTACTCGGTGGGGGAGAGCTGCTCACGCCATTCGGCATCGGACTTCTCGACCTGGTAACCCATGCCACAAAGGTACTCAGAAGTGGTTGACAAAAGAGCATCGGCATTTCGATACTGCCGGTATCGATCTGCTGACTCACACCCACCACCTGGAGGAAGCCATGACCGTCGCCGGGACATTCGACCGTCGTTCACTTCTCAAGCTCGCCGGGGGAGCCGTCGCCCTGGGCGCCGCCGGATCGCTCGGCATCAGCGGCCGCGCGTCGGCGGCCGGCAACGGATTCGGCCTGACCATCACCGACCAGGCCGTCTTCGACCGGATGAACTACTTCCGCTTCGCAACCAGCCAGATCAGCTGGCAGCCGGGCGTCAACGTGCTGCTCCCGGACGGCTACTACGCCAACCCGACGCGGCGCTATCCGGTGCTCTACCTGCTGCACGGCGGTGCCCAGGACTTCCGGAAGTTCGACATGGAGGACGACATCCGCGGCCTCACCGCCGGCCGCCAGTTGATCGTGGTCATGCCCGACGGCGGCACCGCCGGCTGGTACTCCAACCCGGTGACCAGCTTCAACGGGCCGCACAACTGGGAGAGCTTCCACATCAACCAGCTGATCCCGTGGGTCGACGCGAACTTCCGCACCTACGCCGAGTACGACGGCCGCGCGGTCTCCGGCTTCTCGATGGGCGGCTTCGGCGCGCTCAAGTACGCCGCCAAGTACTACGGCCACTTCGCCTCGGTGAGCGCCCACTCGGGCCCGGCCAGCCTGCGGCGTGACGGTGGCGTCGTCGTGCACTGGGCGAACACCAGCTCGATGGTCGACCTCAACGGCGGCACCGTCTACGGCGCGCCCTTCTGGGACCAGGGCCGGGTCACCGCGGACAACCCGGTGGAACGGATCAACAGCTATCTCAACAAGCGCATCTTCCTGGTCTGCGGCCTCGACGAGGACGTCAACGAGACGCCGGTCCGCAACGGCCAGCGCGAGTTCCGGTCGATCCTCGCCTCCCGCGGCATCCCGCACGAGTGGCACGAGCTCCCCGGTGCCCACTTCGTACGCCGCGAGATGCTGCAGGCCGACATCGACGGCGTGATCGGGCGGCTCAAGAAGGCGTGAGTCGGTGCCCCTCGCTACGGTGAGCGCATGGCGAAGGATGCAGCGGCCGTTGTCGACGCCGGTGGACGCGAGGTCAGGGTCTCCAGCCCCGACCGGGTGATCTACGAGGCGACCGAGCGCACCCCGGCGGCGACGAAGCTGCAGGTGGCCGAGTTCTTCGCCTCCGTCGACGACGGGCTGATGCGGGCGCTGCGGGAGCGGCCGACCGCGATGGAGCGCTGGACCAAGGGAGTGCGGCCGGGGATGCGCCTGGCCACGGGACCCTTCGACAAGGACGCGGACGCCTTCTACCAGAAGCGGGTACCCAAGGGGGCGCCCGACTATCTGGAGACCGTCAAGGTCACCTTCCCGTCGGGCCGCACCGCCGACGAGGTCTGCCCGACGGAGGTCGCGGTACCCGTCTGGTGCGCGCACATGGGCACGCTGACCTTCCACCCCTGGCCGGTACGACGCAGCGATGTCGACCACCCCGACGAGATCCGGATCGACCTGGATCCGCAACCGGGCACGACCTTCACCGACGCCGTACGGGTCGCCGGCATCGCCAAGGAACTCTTCGAGGAGCTGGGCATTCGGCCCTTCGTGAAGACCAGCGGCAATCGCGGGGTGCACGTCTTCGCGCGCATCGAGCCGCGGTGGACCTTCGAGGAGCTCCGCCATGCCGCGATCGGCTTCGGCCGCGAGCTGGAGAAGCGCGACGAGGGCGTCACGACGGCCTGGTGGAAGGAGGAGCGCGGCGAGCGGATCTTCGTGGACTTCAATCAGAAGCAACTGCGTTCGAACCAACACGCGCATCCCCGATGCTCCTTCCAGGCGCGAGTCGTCAGACGAGGGCTTTCCCCTTCGAGGCGGGGGAGTACGTCGCATACTTCGACCTGCAAGCGATCGCCAAGGGCAGGGAGGTTGTGGTGACCATCCACGACAGTGCTGCCGAGATCGCCGGAGCCTTCGATGAGGTCTTCGACCAAGCAGTCTTGTTCCACGGCTACGCCGACTTCATGCGTGACTACGACGTGGTCATCTATGCGGCGGCCGCTCCCAGTACAGGCATCAAACCCGACCATCGCCTCTACCGATTCCGGCACTGCGTAAGGGCGTCGGCGACTACCGCTGTGCGCGATGACGTGTGGCCGAAGTCCTTGGACGACCGCCTGACCGACTATGAGACCGGCGTCGACGTCGATGGCTACGTCTGGGGCGTCAAGTGTCAGGCGCTGTACCCAGGCTTCCGTCTGGTCGGTAACTCACGTGAGGCCGCAGAGTGGAGCAAGCGACTCGGCATCCCGATGTTCGAGGCTGTGATGGAGACCAACGGGCACAACGTGCGCCTTGTGTTCTCCGCGCTTGAGGTGACGGTTCTTGTTGACGGGTGGTCGCCGTTCGTCGTCGAGAGCGGCAGTGGCCCAGACGCGAAGATTCCGTTGTCGGAAGGTCGGTCGTGAGCACCGCTCAGGAAGCTCTGAAGGCTGCTGTCAGGGAGGCCCTTCTTCCCGCGCTTCGGGAGCAGGGCTTCAAGGGCTCCGCCCCGACATGGCGAAAGGGCACCGACGACGGCGACTGGGCCGTCGTCAATGTCCAATCGTCGTCGTTCAGCACGCGCGACCAGCTGAGGTGCGTCATCAACGTTGCGGTTGCCCCTGAGCCCTGGTTGAGGTGGTCAGCGGAGCATCTGGGGCCCGGGATGCCTAAGGCGGTGAACGAGACACTTGGTCTCTACCGCGAGCTGCTTCACCCCAAGGGAACGCCAGTCGACGTTGATGGATGGTGGGAGGTCAGCGACCAGTCCTCGGCCAATCAGGCTGCTGCGGATATGAAGGTTCAGCTCGCGGAGGCCGGGTGGCCCGTTCTGGACAGACTGCTGTCGAGAGACGAGATGCTGCGGCAAGTTCGGGCTGGCCACCTGGGCTGGATGAAACGCGACCACCACGCTGTCTTCTTCGCGAGGGCTGAGGCCTTGCTGCTCATGGACGGCGGCGATTCTGGCCCGTTGAACGACGCGTTGGCGAGGGCGCTTGACGGCGTAGTTGAACGTCAGAAGGAGCATGCCGAACGCTTCGACCGCTGGGTTCGACAGCAAGCAGTGAGGAACAATTGATGGCAACTGCGGCAGAGCACCTGCAGGTTGGCGATCGTGTAGTTCGGGTCTCCAGCCCTGACCGCGTGGTCTTTGAAGCCACCGATCTAACGCCTGCCATCACCAAGCTGGAGGTGTGCCGCTACTTCGCGGCCGTTGGTGAGCCTCTGGTGCGGGCCCTGGGGGAACGACCCACGGCGATGGAGCGGTGGCCCGACGGCTGGCGAGAGGGAATGCGCCTCGCGCTCGGGCCTCAAGACCGTGATGGCGACGGTTTCTATCAGAAGCGATTGCCGAAGGGAGCGCCCGACTACATCGAGACGGTCGAGATCGCGTTCCCCAGCGGGCGTACTGCTGAAGAGCTCTGTCCGAAGGAGCCCGCAGACTTCGTGTGGGCCGCACAGATGGGAACGCTGACCTTCCACCCGTGGCCAGTGCGCCGGGCCGACGTGGACCACCCCGACGAGCTACGCATCGATCTGGATCCGCAAGAGGGCGCGACCTTCGCCGACGCTCAGAGAGTTGCTGCGGTGACGAAAGAGTTGCTCGAAGAGCTCGGGCTCCGTGGCTATGCGAAGACCAGCGGCAACCGAGGCATCCACGTCTACGTTCGGATCGAGCCTCGCTACACCTTCGACGACGTGAGGCACGCGGCCATTGGGCTAGGCCGCGAACTGGAGCGCCGAGACAGCGGCGTGACCACGAACTGGTGGAAAGAACAGCGTCCTTCTGGGTCGATCTTCCTCGACTACAACCAGAACCTCAGGGACCGAACTGTGGCTGGAGCATGGTCACTGCGGGCAAGGCCAGGAGCGCCCGTGAGCACGCCGATGGCGTGGGAGCACTTGGCCTCCATCGAGCGTCCGCAGGACTACAACCTCGTCACGGTGCCGGACTACCTCAAGGACGGCGACCCGTGGGAGGGCATGGACGCCGAGGCGTTCTCGCTTGAGCCTCTCCTGAGGCTCTGGGAGGAGCATGAGGGCGGCGAGCTGAACTTCCCGCCCGACTATCCCAAGCAGCCTGGTGAGCCTCCGCGGGTGCAGCCTTCCAAGAAGGTGGCAGAGCACTGGGATGCAGACGGCAACCGGATCGACAAGTAGCGCTACTCAAGCTTCTTGTCCGCGAGAACCTTCGGTACGCGAGACGTGGCTGTGAT
>JASLCW010000111.1 GCA_030151765.1 Marmoricola sp. | reverse complement strand
GCCCAGCCGTCGTCGAGGAAGGCCTGGAAGGCGGCGCGTTCGGCCGGGGTGACGTGGGTGGAGTTCTTGAACTGGCTGATGTCGAAGACGTCGTCGTCAGTGGGGCAGATGTTCCAGTCGCCGACGAGCGCGGTCGGCGTACCGAGCCAGTCGTGCGCGGACTCGCGCAGCCGCGCCAGCCAGTCGAGCTTGTAGACGTAGTGGGGGTCGTCGGGCTTGCGGCCGTTGGGCACGTAGAGCGACCAGATCCGGACGCCGCCGCAGGTCGCGCCGATCGCACGTGCCTCCGGTGCGATCGGTTCGCCGAAGCCGGGCATCTGCGGGAAGCCGACCTCGACGTCCTCGATGCCGACCCGGCTCAGGATGGCCACACCGTTCCATTGGTTGTAGCCGACCGCGGCGACCTCGTAGCCGAGGGAGTTGAGCCCCATCAAGGGGACCTGCTCCTCGCGGGCCTTGATCTCCTGCACGGCGAGCACGTCGATCTCGTGGCGCTGCACGAAGGCTTCGACGCGGTCGATCCGGGTCCGCAGGGAGTTGACATTCCACGTGGCGATTCGCACCGGAGCAGCCTACGTGGTCACACCCCCAGGACCATCGGCACGATCACCGCACGACCGAAGCGCTCGTAGTCGGCGTGGGTGCGCAGCCGCGGGGGAGCGGCAGGTGTCAGGACCAGCGATTGCGCCAGCCGGGCGAGCGCGGCGGCCAGGTCGTCGACCGCCGCGTCCGGCCGGCCCTGCCAGCGGTGCAGTGCGCGGATGCGTTCGGCGAGTACGGCGGTGCACATCTTGAGGACCGGTCCCGCCTCGATGGTCAGTGCGGTCAGTGTCTCCTCGCGGTCGACCACGAGCATGCGCTGCAGTAGTTCGTTCTTGCGAACCAGGCGGACCGCCGTACTGAAATAGGCGATCACATTGGCGGCCGCGTCGAAGTCGTCACCGGGAGCCGGCACGTCCGGGACCGTCTCCGACAGCCGCGCGATCAGTCGGCCCGCCTCGTGGAGATAGACGGCGGAGAGCAGTTCCTCTCGGCTCCCGAAGCGCCGGTACAGCGTGGCGCGGTTGATGCCGGCCCGCCGGGCGATGTCGTCCGTGCTTGTACGTCGTACCCCCGTGAGGGCCAGCTGATCGAGTGCGGCCTCGAGGATCACGGTGTCGGTCGTCACGCCCGGGCTCCTCTCTTGCCACGATGCAACAAATCCGGTTTCATTGTTGCATGAGACAGCGGCGGGTGACCATTGCGGATCAAGTGAGCGAGGCGGCGATCCTGCTCGGATCCGGTGCCGCGGTGATGAACCAGCTCGCCATGCTCGGTGTCGGTCTCGGCGTCGCCGAGCACAGTACGACGCTGAACCGGCAGGCGGACCGACTGCGTACGACGCTCACCTATGTCTACGGGATGGTGCTCGGAACGGACGACGAGCGCCGTGCCATCGCCCGCATGGTCAACAAGGCGCATGTGCCGATCCGATCCGAAGGCCGGTACAGCGCCTTCGATCCCGCACTGCAGCTGTGGGTCGCGGCGACTCTTGCGGAGATGGGGATCAAGCTCGAGGAGCTGATGTTCGGCCCGCTCGATCCTGCGGACGCCGAGCAGATCTACCGCGACTGCTGGATCTTCGGCACCGCGCTGCAGGTCAAGGAGCAGGACTGGCCGCAGACCCGGGCCGAGTTCGAGGTGTACTGGAAGGAGTCGCTCGACGAGCTCCGGCCGGACCCGGCCGTACAGTCCTACGCGCGCAAGCTGATCAGCGTCCGCGGCACGCCCTGGCTCTTCAAGCCGGCGATCCCGCTGCAGTCCCTCATGGCCCGCGGGCTCGTCCACGAGCGCACCCGGGAGGTGCTCGGCCTGCCGTGGACCGCGCGCGACCAGAAGCTCTTCGACCTCTTCTGGAGGATCTTCCCGCGGGTCTATCGGCGGGTGCCGAAGATCATCCGGACGCTGCCGTCGAGGCTCTACCTGCGTGACTTCCGTCGGCGGATGGCCGCCGGTCGCCGGGTCATCTGAGGCCCGCGAGAAGGACGTCGACGGAGTCGATCAGTCGCGCCGTCTCGTAGCGCTCCTCGAGCGCCAGCCGGGCCACGTGCTCGAGCGCGGCGACGACGACATGGGCGGTGACCTCGGCGTCCAGCGCCGGATTCGTGGTCGCGATGAGGGCCGCGATCTGGCCGCGGATCCAGTCGCGGTCTCCCTCGACTCGGTCGCGGACCTCACGTGGGGTGTTCTCGGCCAGGCCGAGGATCGAACGCCAGACGTCAGGCTCGGAGCGGACCGTCTCGATGAGCCGATGGGTGCCGGTACGGACGAAGTCGGCCGGGTCGGTGAGCTCGGCCAGGATCTCCACGAGGGGAGCCAGGGCGCGGGCCTGGCTGCGGTCCAGCAGGGCGTGCAAGAGCGGGCCGAGTCCGTCGTACGCCGAATAGACGACCGGCCGCGTCACTCCGCACTCGCGAGCGATCGCGTCGATGGTGACCGCTTCGTAGCCGTCGCGGCCGATGATCCGGATCGTCGCGTCGAGGATCTGCTCGCGGCGCTGCTCGATCGGCATGCGTGCGGCGTACGGGCGACGTGTGGCGGTGGTCACTTCCCCATATTACTACGCGGGTGTAGCTTTTGAACGCGTCAAGCCACTAGAGACAGGACGAGACCATGCGAAGCAAGCGACTCCGCGGGAACTTCAAGCCGCACGCCGACAACGGCTTCTTCGGGCCCGGTTCGGTCACGTGGAAGGTGTGGAGCTACCCGGCCCCCGCCCTGGTGGGCTTCCAGCGCGCCGTCGTCATCGAGGAGCTCGACCCGCACCTCGTCCAGTCAGTCGAGGACTCCGGCGGCGTTCGCTCGCGCCCGGCGACGCGCTACGACCGCACGCTCCACTACTTCGCGCTGGTGGCCTTCGGTGACACCGCGACCACCGCGAAGGCGGCCGACATCCTGGTCAAGGTGCACTCGAAGGGCATCGGCTTCGACCCCGTCACCGGCCGTGAGTACGACGCCAACGACCCCGACTCGCAGCTGTGGATCCAGGTCACCGGCTGGCACTCGATCCTGAAGTCCTACCAGATGTTCGGCGGCCCGAAGCTGACCGAGGCCGAGATCGACCAGTACTGGGCGGAGTGTGCGCGCGCCGCCGAATTGCAGACCATCGACCCGGCCGACGTGCCGCGCAGTGCCGCGGAGGTGCGTGCCTTCTACGCGAAGTGGCTCCCCGACCTGAAGGGCACGCCGCTCGCGCAGGACATGGCCGACTTCATCCTCACACCGGGCCGGTCCTTCCCGCCGAACCTGCCCAGGTGGCGCCGAGTGACGATGCTTCCGGTCGGCTATCTCGTCAAGTGGGGCACGATCTCCAGCTATCCCGCGCACATCAAGGAGCTTCTCGGTGTCCGTCAGTCGCGGCTCCTCGATCTCGTCGCCAAGGTCGCGCTGACGGCCGGTTTCAAGGTGGTGCACCGGTTCCCGCCACTAGGGGTCGAGGTGCTCAAGGTGCTCTCGCCCTCGACGGTCGACGTCGCCGCGCCGATCCTGCTCGGCATCCCGGCTGAGAAGCAGGTCACGATGACCCCGCGCGAGGCACAGCGTCTCTACGGCTACGACGAGCCCGCGAAGGCGCACCTCGAGCTGCGTGCCAAGCAGCGCGAGCGGGTCTTCGGCCGGGGCGAGGCGCCGAGCGACGAGGGCATCGTCGAGTCCCAGCAGATCATCGGCACCACCGATGTGAACAGGATCGGCCAGCTCGCCTGAATCTCTCTAGATTGAGCCCATGCGTCGCGTCATTCAGGCCATGGTCCTGGTCGCCCTGGTGCTCGACATCGTCTACTGGACCCTCTGGTTCACCAGCCGGTCGACGATCGAGAGTCTGCACACCCAGGCGTACTACGACTTCGAGAATGCCTTCCCGCTCGCGGACCTGTGGCTGGGCGTGGCCTGCCTCATGGTCTTCCTGACGATCCGCAAGGGCGGTCCGGGTGCCTTCTACTGGCTGGTCGCAGCGGGTGCCGCGGGCCTCTATCTCGGCTGCATGGACCTGCTGTACGACCTTGAGCACGGCATCTTCGCCAAGGGCGGAGGCGGCGCCTTCGAGGCCTTCATCGTGGTGCTGACGTGGGCCTTCTCCCTGACCGCCCTGATCTGGCCGTGGCGGCACCGCGAGGAGTTGCTCGCCGAGTGAGTCGAGTGCCTGAGGACGCGCCATGACGCGTTCTGAGGCACTCGACCGGACCGATAGGATCGCCCCTTGTGGCACTCACCATCGGAATCGTCGGACTTCCCAACGCGGGCAAGTCGACCCTCTTCAACGCACTGACCAAGAACGACGTACTCGCGGCGAACTATCCGTTCGCGACGATCGAGCCCAACGTGGGCGTGGTCGGCGTACCGGACGAACGGCTGGCGAAGCTCGCCGAGATCTTCGGCTCGCAGAAGATCCTGCCTGCGACCGTCGAGTTCGTGGACATCGCCGGCATCGTCGCCGGCGCCTCGCAGGGTGAGGGCCTGGGCAACAAGTTCCTCGCGCACATCCGTGAGTCGTCCGCGATCTGCCAGGTGACCCGCGTCTTCCGCGACGAGGACGTCACCCACGTCGACGGCAAGGTCGACCCGGCCAGTGACATCTCCACCATCCAGACCGAGATGATCCTCGCGGACCTCCAGACGATCGACAACGCCCTTCCCCGGCTGGAGAAGGAGGCGAAGATCAAGAAGGAGACCGCTCCCAAGGCGGCCGCCGTACGCGAGGCCAAGGACGCCCTCGAGGCGGGTACGCCGATCATCTCCACGAAGATCGACCGCGAGCTGATCCGCGAGCTCTCGCTGCTCACCGCGAAGCCCTATCTCTATGTCTTCAACTGCGATGCCGACGAGCTCGCCGACGAGGACCTCAAGCAGAAGATGCGCGACATCGTCGCGCCCGCCGAGGCGATCTTCCTCGACGCCAAGACGGAGTCGGAACTGATCGAACTGCCCGACGACGAGGCGCTCGAGC
>JASLCW010000061.1 GCA_030151765.1 Marmoricola sp. | reverse complement strand
TGCCGGCAGGGCCCGCCTGACTTTGAATCAGGACTAGCGACGTAGGTTCGACTCCTACCCGGGGAGCAAATAGCGCCGCTGACCTCGGCGAATGCGCGAGGAACCGGATTGATGCAACGCGTCGGAGGCGGCACCTCTCACGGATCTCTCACGACAGGTCCCGGGAGGCACCATCTCCCGCACGCCGTCGGAGGATCCGGCTACGTTCTCCGCGTGACACGGTTCAGCAAGAAGGCCATCCGTCTCCTAGCGGAAGAACTCACCGGCACCCCACTTCGCGAGATCGACGTCCTCTTCGAGAACAACGACATTGCCCTCGGCCCGCCTCAGCCAGACGACAGCGACCCGAGTCAGCGCCGTGAGCGGATGCGCCGACACCTCGCCACCCTCGACCTGAACAGCGCCGCGGACAGCGCGCGGCTGCTCGGAGTCTTCAACGACCTCATGACGGACATCGCTAGTCGACAGAGTGCCTACGGCTTCGATGCCGCTGCGTATCGGGACCGTTGGGCACGGGTCCTCCGCGGCGATGGCTTTGATCTGGATCCGTGGACCTACGCCATCACCGACCCCAACCGGCTCACCACTGTCGGCCTCACACCCGACGCGCTCGCAGCGCTCAGCGACCCTTCCGCAATCCTGGACCACCTCGCCAGGTTGGGGGACACAGTCGAGACCGACCCGCGGCTAGCGGTGAGCACAGCCAAGGCCATGATTGAGTCGACTGCGAAGTCCGTACTCACAGCGCGAGGCATCAGCTACTCGAAAAGCGCGAAGGTTCCGGCACTCGTTCGCCAGGCTCAGGAGTCGCTATCGCTTGCGGCGAAGGGCGTCAGTGATGAGATGCCCGCGCTCCGGCAGGTTCTGCAGTCACTCGTCACACTTGCGCAGGGGGTGACCGAGATTCGCAACCAAGTTGGCGTTGATCACGGAACTGAAAGCGTGCCGAAGTGGGTGCGACCGCGGCACGCTCGACTCGTCGTGGGCGCCGCGCAGGTTTGGTGCCAGCTGATGTTGGAAACCCTCGCGGATACCGACGCACCCTGGCGGCTTGCCGGGCACGAAGACGGGTGATCTCAAGCGCGTCCGGCGCAGTTGAGGCAAACTTCGGTCGGTGACGGCAACGATCTACGAGGTGCTCGGCGAGCTTCGTGCTGATGCTTTGGACGAGCGCGACAAGGGCGACAAGTTCGAGCGGCTGGTCAAGACGTACCTGCTGAACGACCCCGAGTGGGCCGCCCGGTTCTCGAACGTGTGGCTGTGGTCGGAGTGGCCGGGCCGCGACGGGCGCCCGGACACCGGAATCGATCTGGTTGCGCAGCACCGCGACGAGGACGCCTATGCGGCGATCCAGTGCAAGTTCTACGCCGCTGGCAGCACCGTGTCGAAGGGCGACATCGATTCGTTCTTGTCGGCGTCCGCGAGCAAGGAGTTCATCTCCCGCTACATCTTCGACACCGCGAAGGCGTGGTCGCCGAACGCCACTGACACGCTGGCCCGCCAGGCCGTACCGGCGCAGCGGATCGACATCGCCTATCTCGATGAGTCCGCCTTCGACTGGTCGCAGTACTCGTGGTCCACGCCCGAGGTGTTGGTCTCGACTGGCAGGAAGGCCCTTCGTCCGCACCAGGAAGCCGCCGTCGAGGACGTGATGCGGGGCTTCTCTGACCGCGACCGCGGCAAGCTCGTCATGGCCTGCGGCACAGGTAAGACCTACACCTCCCTGAAGATCGCGGAGTCCATGGTGGGCGCGGGCGGGTCCGTGCTCTTCCTGGTGCCCTCGATCCAACTTCTCTCCCAGAGCCTTCGCGAGTGGATGGCAAACGCCGATGTCGATATCCGACCCTTCGCTGTGTGCTCCGATGTGCGGGTGGGCCGCAAAGTCAGCTCCGACGACGCGGAGATGGCCACGATCGATCTCACCGAACCGGCGACTACCGATGCCTCGAAGCTCGTCTCGCGGATGCAGGTGGGACGGCATGCGCGAGATCGCATGACGGTGGTCTTCTCTACCTACCAGTCGATTGATGTGGTCGCGCAGGCGCAAGCGGAAGGGCTGGATGGTTTCGATCTGGTGATCTGTGACGAGGCCCATCGCACAACTGGCGTCACGCTTGCCGGGCAGGACGAGTCCGCATTCGTCCGGGTGCACGATGGCGACTACCTCAAGGCAGACCGCCGCCTCTACATGACAGCAACTCCGAGGGTCTTCGGCGATGCGGTCAAGAAGAAGGCAAGCGATGCGGAGGCGATCTTTGCCGACATGGCCGACGAGTCACTGTTCGGGCCAGAGTTCCACCGGCTCGGCTTCGGCGACGCCGTCGAGGCAGATCTGCTCACCGACTACAAGGTGCTCGTCCTGGCGGTCGATGAGGAGTACGTGGCCGAGAACTTCCAGACCGCCATGGCCACGAGTGGCGAGATCGCACTGGGAGACGCCGCGAAGCTTGTTGGTTGTTGGAACGGCCTAGCTAAGCATTACGGGTCGGCTGACCAAGAGACCGAGGCAAGCCGACTCAGGCCGATGAAGACCGCGGTCGCATTTGCGAAGGACATCAAGGCGTCCAAGACCGCGGCCCAGTCGTTCCCAGCGATCGTGGACCGAGCCTTGCAGGACGAGTCCGGCAACGGACCAACCAATCGGCTCCGCGTCGAGGCAGCGCACGTGGACGGCACCATGGGTATCCACGAACGCAACACCCACTTGGCCTGGCTCAAGGACCAGACGCCCGACGACGTATGCAGGATCTTGTCGAATGCCCGTTGCTTGTCCGAAGGCGTCGACGTTCCCGCCTTGGACGCGGTCATGTTCCTGACGCCACGAGGATCTCAGGTCGATGTCGTCCAGTCGGTGGGCCGGGTCATGCGCAAGGCACCTGGCAAGGAACTCGGCTACATCATCCTGCCCATCGTGATCCCGTCCAGCAAAACTCCCGAGGAAGCGCTCAAGGACAACGAGCGTTACCGCGTGGTCTGGCAGGTCTTGCAGGCGCTTCGATCGCACGACGACCGCTTCCACGCCATGGTCAATCAGATCGAACTGAACAAGCGCAAGACCGATCGTCTCGTCATCGACAACGTGACCCCACGCGAGGACATGGTCACCTCAGACGAGAACACTCCACATCGCGATCGGGATGACGACCAGACAACGCACAAGGTCTCTGAGCAACTTGCTCTCGACTACGGGTTCGACGGTTTCAAAGACGCTATGTATGCGCGCATCGTGCAGAAGGTCGGCGAGCGTCGCTACTGGGAGTCCTGGGCGCGCGACGTCGCCGACATCGCTGCCGCCCATGTCGCCCGGATCAAGGGCCTCCTAGCGGATGAGAACAGCGACCCCGCCAAGGAGTTCGAGGTCTTCCTGGCGGGTCTGCGCGGGAACCTCAACGACAACATCAGCCAGGACGAGGCCATCGACATGCTGGCCCAGCATCTGGTCACTCGACCCATCTTCGAGGCTCTGTTCGACGGCTACGACTTCGCCGCTAACAACCCGGTCGCCAAGACAATGGAGCTGATGCTCGCGAGTCTTGACGAGCACAACGTCGAGGCCGAGAACGAGAAGCTGGAGAGGTTCTACGCCTCGGTCCGTCGTCGGATCGAGGGCGTGAACAACGCCGAGGGCAAGCAGCGGGTTCTGGTCG
>JASLCW010000057.1 GCA_030151765.1 Marmoricola sp. | reverse complement strand
GCTCCTTGGCAGTCGGCTCGTGACGCCAGTGGCGCCAATCGATCATAGTCGACAGCTTCGCCCGAACCGTGGTCTGTCTAGACTGGCCGGGCTTGCCAGGTCGAGGGAGGTCGTTCGTGGCGGAGGTGCCAGCGGTAGCTGTCCTCGGCAGCTGCATTTCGCGCGACAACTTCAATTCGATCTTCAACCCGGACTACAAGCAGTCCTTCCTCTGCCCGCTCCACCAGAACCAGGCCTCGATCATCGCCTTGATGTCACCTGCGGCGAAGGTGACCTGGGAGGCGACCGGCCCGATGTCGAAGTACGACGCCTGGAACCTCGACACGGAGTTCGACCATTCCTTCCTGGCCAATGTGCGCGAGCTCGCTCCTGCCTATCTCGTGCTCGACTTCTTCGCGGACATCCATTTCGGGTGCCTTGCGCTGCCGGACGGCCGCTATGTCACCGACAACCGGTGGAAGGTGCACAAGACCGACTGGTACGCCGCGATGACCGAGGGCACCGACTACGAGCGGCTGAGCATCTTCGACGATGTCGACCGCTATTTCGCGCTGTGGACCGAGAGCTTCGACCGCTTCGACGACTTTCGCCGCGAGGCGCTGCCGGACACGACCGTGATCGTCAACAGGGGCACCAATGTCAACCGGTTGCGAGTGGCCGACGGCAAGACCGTGGCGCTGCAACGAAATGTCGCGATCAAGCGGCTCGACGTACCCCGGGCGAATGAGCTGTGGCGCAAGCTGGACGACTATGCCGTCGAGCGTTCCGGTGCCGAGGTGATCGACCTCACCGATCGAGCCTGGACGACCTCGGCCGAGCACCCGTGGGGCGCCTTCTACGTCCACTACGACATGCCCTACTACCCACGTTTCCTGGCCGAGCTCCACAAGATCCACGCCCGGCACACGATGGGCGACGAGGTGTCCAGACTGCTGGAGCAGGTCGATGCCGCACGGCGCGACGAGGACGCACTCTGGATGAACGACCTGGAAAACGCCGTCGCGCGGCAGCGGAAGCGGATCCGGAAGCAGCAGGAGCGTCTCGACCAGCTGACTCCGGCGGACACGCGGCTGCGGCGCTTGGGCCGGCGCTTCGGCAGCGGCCGGTCAGGCAGCTAGCCTCGAGGCTTCGCCTGGGGCAGGGTGACGAGGAGATTCCCCGCCGGCGTGTGGCTCGCGGAGACCGCGCCGACGTCGAGGCCCGGTTCGAGCGCCGAGGCGACGTTGACGGTCGCGGACCGTTCCTCGAAGCGGACGACGGCGAAGCACTGGTAGTCACCGAAGCGCAGGGGGCGGCCGGCCGCTGCGGTCTTGCGCTCGAGGTCGACCCGGAAGGTGCCCTCCGGACGACAGGAGCCGTCGGGCTGCTCCACGAGGGCGACCTCCACCTGCGCGGGGATCGCCCAGCTGGTGCGGTGCTCCTGGTTGCGCACGAGGAAGGTGAACTCGACCGAGGTCGTGTCGGGCGTCGCGGGAATGCCGACCGACGCGAGCGCGGGGACGACGGCTTCGGGATAGCAGCGCGCGATGTCTCCGCCATCGGAGCGCCGCGCGAAGGGCTCGCCGTCCTCGGCGGACCAGACGACGGTCCCCTCGACGGTGGCCGCGCGCTTGTCGACGGCGGCGATGGACGTGGCCGTGACCACCGGACGCTGGACCGCGATCGCACGGAGGAGATCGCCGGCCTCGTCGGCTCGTCCGGCGCGGCACAGCTCGACGACGACGCGGGTGCGCGGCGGCATCAAGGCATCGACCTCGGTCGGGACGTAGGTCTTCAGGATGTGGTCGACGCCCTGGTGATCGATCTCGTACGACGGATCGCCGGGCCGGCGGAGTCGCGTGGTGACCCGCACCCGGACATTGTGGACGAGAAGGTCGTCGCGAAGGTCGCGGTCCTCGATCGTGCTGATCCGGGCGAAGAGCTTGTCGAGATAGAACCAGTACTCGGGGTCGCCGCCGTACTCGATGCGGGAGCCGTCGCTGGCCGACGAGGTGCCGGCCGGGCCGACCCGCCAGTGATAGAAGGGCTGGCTCGCGAGGACCGCGACTCGTGGCCTGTGGCGCAGCAGGTCGATGTGGAAGAAGACGTCTTCCCACAGGTGCCGGGGCACCTCGGGAAAGCGGACGTCGTGCTCGATCAGGAAGTCGCGACGGTAGAGCTTGTGCGGCGTCATCGGGAGCAGCCCGCGAAGGTGCTGGTCGCCGGCGTCGGAGAGGTCGCGCGCGAACGATGCGAAGGCCCAGTCGGGGTTGTCCGTCCGGACCTCCTTCCCGTTGACCACGTCGGCCTGCGCCTCGTCACCGAGCTTCGCCGCTGCCTCCAGCGCGGCCGAGAAGAGGATGTCGTCGTGGTCCATGAAGAGGACATAGCGCCCGCGCGCCTCGCGCACGCCGACATTGCGCGGGCGGCTGGGCCATCCGGACGCCTCCAGTGCGAAGGCCCGGTAGTTCGGCCGCGATGCCGCGATCGCCTCGATCCGCGCGGCGGTGTCGTCGGGAGAGCCGTCGTCGAGGAGAAGTACCTCGATCTGTTCCTGGGGGAGGCTCTGCCGGTCGATCGAGAGAATCGCCTCGTCGAGGCGGGGCCCCGAACAGTACGTGGGAATGACCACGGTGACCGTGGGCGCGGTGGGCATGGCGCCAGTCTAGGGAGCCTCAGCCAGCGGCGAGCACCGCGCCGATGGCACGCGCCTGGGCGGTGGTGCCACCGAGCAGGAACTCGCCGCGCTTGGCCGCGGTGAAGTACCGGTGCGCGTCGCCGTCGAGGTCGATGCCCACGCCGCCGTGGACGTGCACGGTGGTGTGCGCGAGCCGGTGCCCGGCATCCGCGGCCCAGAGCGCGGCACCGGCGACCTCGGCGGTCGCGGGCAGACTCTCGGAGACCCGCCACGCGGCCTGGAGCACCATCAGGCGCAAACCGAGGACGTCGATGTAGCCGTCGGCGAGACGCTGGGAGACCGCCTGGAAGGTGCCGATGGCCCGGCCGAACTGCTCGCGCGTGCGGGCGTACTCCGCGGTCAGCGCGAGGGCGCCGTCGACGATGCCCAACTCCTGCGCGGCGAGCGCCAGGGTCAGCTGGTCGTCGACCCAGGCGATCGAGGCGGCACCGAGGCTGGGCAGTGTCGCGAGGTCCGCAGTCACGGTCAGCCGGCCGCCCTGCTCGCCGTCCGTGAGGGTCTGCGTCACGATGCTGACATCGGCCGGGCGGGCGACGACGTACTGAAGGCTGCCGCCGACCTCGACCGGAACCAGGAAGGCGCCGGCGCGAGTCGCCGCCGGGACGACATCGTGGCTGCCCTCGCGGCCGGCGCGCGGCGCGATCGTCAGGATCGCCGAGCCGGAGGCGGCATCGGCGAGCAGCGCGGCCCGGGTGCCCTCGTCGCCGAAGTGCGCGATCGCGGCCGCGGCGGCGTAGTGATGGGGGAGCGGCACCGGAGCGACGGTCTTGCCGGCCTCGATCAGCACGGCGGTCGTCTCGAGTACGCCGAGTCCCGCGCCGCCGTACTCCTCGGGGAGGGCGAGGCCGAGCAGGCCGGCGTCGCCGAGAGCACTCCAGAGCGCGGCGTCGAAGCGGTCCCCCGACTGATCGACGGCACGGAGCCGCTCGCTGGTGCAATGGTCGGTGAAGATGGTCGCGGCCAGGCCGGCAGCGTCCGTCGCCTCGGTGGGCAAAGAGAAGTCCATGATGTGCTCCTTAACGCTTCGCCGCGGGCAGGCCGAGGCCGACGTAGCCGATGATGTCGCGCTGGATCTCGTTGGTGCCGCCGCCGAAGGTCATCACCAGAGAGGAGCGGTAGTAGCGCTCGAGGCGTCCAGCGAGTTCGGCGCCGGGCTCGTCGGCGCGCACCAGCGCGGCGCTGCCGACCACCTCCATCAGCGAGCGGTAGACCTCGGTGGCGGTTTCCGAGCCGTAGACCTTGGTCGCCGAAGCCTCGGCAGGGGAGAGGTCCGAGGTGGCCGAGGCGAGCTTCCAGTTGAGCATGGTGAGCATGTCCGCGCGTGCCTTGGCGCGGCCGAGCAGCACCTGCACCCATTCCTCCTCGATGCGGCCGTTGGCGCGCGCCCAGGCGGTGACCAGCTCGATCGAGTGCACCATCGGCGCCGAGGAGGTCAGCGCGACCCGCTCGTGGTTGAGCTGGTTGGTCATCAGCGACCAACCGCCGTTGAGCTCGCCGACCAGGTTGTCCTTGGGGACGCGCACGTCCTCGTAGTACGTCGCGCTGGTGCTGACCCCGGCGACCGTGTGGACCGGGGTGAAGGAGAAGCCCTCTGCCGAGGTCGGCACCAGGATCATCGACAGGCCCTTGTGGCGGGGCAGGTCGGGATCGGTGCGGCAGGCCAGCCACACGTAGTCGGCGTACTGGATCAGCGAGGTCCACATCTTCTGGCCGTTGATCACCCACTCGTCGCCTTCGAGGGTTGCGCGCGTCTTCAGCGAGGCCAGGTCGGTGCCCGAGCCCGGCTCGGAATAGCCGATGGAGAAGTGCATGTCGCCCTTGAGGATCGCGGGGAGCATCTCCTCCTTCTGGGCGTCCGTGCCGAAGCGCATGATCGTGGGGCCGACCGTGTTGAGCGTGAGGTAGGGGATCGGCACACCGGCGATCGCGGCCTCGTCGGTGAAGATCAACTGCTCCATCATCGAGCGGTTCTGGCCGCCGTACTCCTCGGGCCAGCCGATGCCGAGCCAGCCGTCCGAGCCGATCTGGCGGATCACGCTCTTGTAGACGCCTGCCTCGCCGAACTCGCCGGCCGTAGCGAAGTCGCCGGTGGCCGTGGAGAGGCCCGCCCGGATCTCCGGAGTGACCAGATCGGCGAAGTAGCCGCGCAATTCCTTGCGCAGGGCCTCCTGCTCGTCTGTGAATGCGATCCGCATGTGCGCCATCCTTGATGGGGATTCGTAGGTGCTGCCGGAGTCAACGGTACCGCGAAAACTGTAACGTGTTCTAGTATGGCGGGGTCGACCCAGTTGGAGGCAGTGATGACGACGAACACGACCGAGGCCCAGGCAACCGCGCGGAGCCTCGATTCCGGAACGCAGCCGCACCGCTATGCGCGGGGCTGGCACTGTCTCGGTCTGGCCGAGGACTTCCGTGACGGCAAGCCGCACCGGGTCTCCGCCTTCGAGCAGAAGCTGGTCGTGTGGGCCGACAGCGAGGGCCGGTTGAAGGTGCTCGACGGCTACTGCCGGCACATGGGCGGCGATCTCACCCAGGGTGAGATCAAGGGCGACAACATCGCCTGCCCCTTCCACGACTGGCGCTGGGGCGGCGACGGTCGTTGCAAGGAGATCCCCTATGCCCGCCGGGTGCCGCTGCGCGCACGCACCCAGCGCTTCGAGACCGCAGAGGTCAACGGACAGCTCTTCATGTGGTACGACCCGGAGGGCTCGGCCGCCGATCACGACCTGCTCCCCGCCGTCCTGCCCGACGTGCTCACCGACAAGTACACGCCGTGGAGCTGGCACGTGAAGGAGATCAACGGCTCGCACTGCCGCGAGCTGATCGACAACGTGTCGGACATGGCGCACTTCTACTACGTGCACTTCGCCTTCCCGACCAGCTTCCGCAATGTCTTCGAGGGACACACCGCGACCCAGTTCATGGAGTCGAAGGGCCGCCCCGACATGAACGGCGGCGGTGGCTACGGCGACGAGAACTCGACGCTCAAGTCCGTCGCGACCTACTACGGGCCGTCGTACATGATCAACTGGCTGACCGTCGACTACAAGGGCTTCATCACCGAGGTGATCCTGCTCAACACGCACCTCGCGACCGGTCCGGACTCGTTCACCCTGCAGTACGGCATCACCGTCAAGAAGCCCGAGGGCCTCGACGACAAGACCGTCGACTACATCGCGAAGGCCTACGTCGAGTCCTTCGGCAGCGGCTTCCTCCAGGACGTCGCGATCTGGGAGAACAAGGCACCGGTCCAGAACCCGCTGCTCTGCGAGGACGACGGCCCGATCTACCAGCTGCGCCGGTGGTACGAGCAGTTCTACACCGACCGGGCCGAGGTCACCGCGGAGATGAC
>JASLCW010000053.1 GCA_030151765.1 Marmoricola sp. | reverse complement strand
CCGTGAGCCGGGAGACAGCCGCAACCAAATGCCGGCCCCGCCCTGTCGCTGCCGCCTTCTCGGTGGTCACCGACAAGAGTGAGCCGCCAGCGGGGCGTTACCGAAAGCAGCCCGATGCGCCCGGGAAGTCACACCAGAGTGATGCCGGCTTCCGCCATCTCCCTGATGGCGGCGTCCGTCGTGTCCAGCGAGACACCGGCACACAGGTCCATGAGCAGGCGCGTTGAGAAGCCCGCCTGTACGGCGTCGAGGGCGGTCGCGCGCACGCAGTGGTCCGTGGCGAGTCCGCACACGTCGACGTCGGTGATCGTGTTGGTGCGGAGCCAGTCCGCGAGGGCCACCCCCTCGGTGGTGCTGCCCTCGAAGCCCGAATAGGCGGCCGCGTGCTCGCCCTTCAGGAAGACGGCGTTGAAGGGCTGCGGGTCGAGGTTGGGGTGGAAGGCCTCCCCGTCCGTGCCGATCTTGCAGTGCACGGGCCAGGAGTCGACGAAGTCGGGTTCCGCGGCCCAGTGGGCACCGGGGTCGTGGTGGTGGTCCTTGGTGGCGACGACGACGTCGTACGCCGGCGCATGGTCGTCGGCACGTGTCCAGTGGTGCAGCAGGTCGCCGATGCGGGAGGCGACGGCGGCACCGCCGGAGACAGGCAGTGAGCCGCCCTCGCAGAAGTCGTTCTGGACGTCGACCACGATCAGGGCACGACGTTGGGCATTCGTCATGAGCCCACGGTAGCCATCTCGACAGGGATTGCGGGATCTCCCTTGGTGAGTCTCAGGGCGCGCAGGGGCAGCTCGGCACGGGCCGCACGGTGGCGCTCGCGGATGGGTTCGAGGTCTTCGCGCCCCACGATCTCGCCGCCTCGAACCAGCGGGACCAGGAGATCGCGTTCGTCGGAGGGGACCGCGGGAGCCTCTCCCGGGTGGCCGATCCGGATCACCTCGGCCACCGCGGTGTCACCGTCGTACCGGCGGGTGGCGTACTTGCGACCCCCGATCGAGGACTTGTCGGGGCTGTTCTTGGCGACATCGACCCAAGCGCCGGAGTCGTCCTGGCGGGCCACCAGCTTGTAGACGAATCCGCAGGTCGGATGACCGCTGCCGGTGACGAGCTGGGTGCCGACGCCGTAGCCGTCGACAGGCGCCGCCTTGAGGGCCGCGATCGCGAACTCGTCGAGGTCGGAGGTGACGACGATCTTCGTCTCCGTGGCGCCGAGGGAGTCGAGCTGGGCACGCACCCGGTGGGCGAGCTCGCCGAGATCGCCGGAGTCGATGCGGACGGCGCCGAGCTCCGGCCCGCCCACCTCGACGGCGAGCGCGACCGCCTCCGCGACGTCGTACGTGTCGACGAGCAGGGTGGTGCCGCGGCCCAGCGAGTCGACCTGCGCCTGGAAGGCATCGCGCTCCGTGTCGTGCAGGAGGGTGAAGGCGTGGGCGCTGGTCCCGGTCGTCGGCACGCCGTACCGGCGGCCGGCCTCGAGGTTCGAGGTGGCCGTGAAGCCGGTGAGATAGGCGGCGCGAGCGGCGGCGACCGCCGCCTGCTCGTGGGTACGTCGCGAGCCCATCTCGATGCAGCCGCGGTCGCCCGCGGCGGCCGTCATCCGGGAGGCGGCCGTGGCGATCGCGGCGTCGTGGTTGAGGATCGACAGGAGGAGCGTCTCCAGCAGGACCGCCTCGGCGAAGCTGGCCTCCACGACCAGCACGGGCGAGTGCGGGAACCACAGGTCGCCCTCGGCATAGCCCCAGACCTCGCCGCTGAAGCGGTACGACGCGAGGAAGTCGAGCGTCGTCTCGTCGACCACCTGATGGGCGCGCAGGTGGTCGAGTGCGGCGGCGTCGAAGCGGAAGGCCTCGAGAGCGTCGAGCACGCGACCGGTCCCGGCGACCACGCCGTAACGGCGTCCCCCGGGGATGCGCCGGGCGAAGAGCTCGAAGACGGAGCGCCGGTGTGCCGCCCCCGAGGCGAGTGCCGCCTGGAGCATGGTCAGCTCGTAGTGATCGGTGAGCAATGCCGTCGTCGGGGCCGTGGTGGGAGACGTGTTCGTCACCCACGGCAGACTAGTCTGGTCGCCATGTCCACGAGCCCGGTCGAGCTGGACCAGCCCGAGGTCGACGCGCTGGTCGCCCCTGCCACACCCTGGGTGACCCTTGTCTGGAATGACCCGGTCAACCTGATGTCCTACGTGACCTTCGTGTTCACGTCGTACTTCGGATACAGCAAGGAGAAGGCGGAGAAGCTGATGCTCGAGGTGCACAACGACGGCCGGTCCGTCGTCTCCACCGGAAGTCGCGAGGAGATGGAGCGCGACGTACGCGCGATGCACGAGTACGGCCTCTGGGCAACGCTCCAAAAGGCCGACCAGTGAACGAACCCGGCTTCCACTCGCGTCGCCGCCAGGGTGGCTGCATGGCGAGCTTCTCGTCCTACGAGGCGGATCTGCTCCGCTCTCTCGCCGGCCAGCTGATCGAGTTGCTCCGCAACGAGGAGGCGGCGCCCTCCGACCAGGATCCGCTGGAGGCGCTGCTCGACTTCTCCGGACCGACCGTCGAACCGGACGACCCGGTGCTGGCGCGCCTCTTCCCGACCGCCTATCCAGATGACGACGAGGCTGCCGGCGACTTCCGCCGCTACACCGAGTCCGACCTGCGCAACGGCAAGGCCAGGGCGGCCGGCGCGGTGATCGACGCGCTCGAGGAGGGCGGCCTCGGCGACGAGCCGGAGCAGGGCGTCTTCGTCGACGTCGAGCTCGATCGCGAGGCCTCCGTGTCGTGGATGCGCACCTTGACCGACATGCGGCTGGCGATCGCCGTACGGCTCGGGGTCGAGGAGGGCGACGAGGCCCGCTGGGCGAGCCTTCCCGACGAGGATCCGCAGAGCCAGGTGCACGACATCTACCTCTGGCTGGGCTATCTCCAGGAGACCCTGGTCGAGGCGGTCTCCTGACCCGGCTTGCGCGAACGCCCCCGAAGGGTGTGATCTGAGTCTCGCTCACATCCATCTCTCGGGAGGCACCATGCTCAAGCACGTCTCATTCCGCCCCGGCCGCGCCGGCACCGTCGTCGCCGCCGCGGCCATGATCGGCCTGGCCGTACCGGCGGGGGCGCTGGCCCACGGCGGCCAGCACGGCGGGCCCGCCGTACCCGCTCCGCCGGCCAGCCCGACCCGCGCCGACCAGATCCAGAACATCGACCAGGTGCGCACGGCGATCAAGGGCTACTACGGCGACACCGCGACGACGACGCCCGACCCGGTCAACGGCGCCACCACGCTGCACCAGTTCAACCCCGACGGTGCCTACGCGCGAGAGACCACCGGCATCGCCCGCCGCGCGACCGCCTTCCTCTCCGGTCACCGCGGCCAGGGGAAGAGCCACCACGACGGGAATGCGCACGGGTCGACGGGCAAGAAGGCGATCCTCTTCGACATCGACGACACGACGCTGAACACCTACAGCTACGAGATCTACAGCAATTTCGTCTACAACCCGACCTCGAACGCCGCCTTCGTGAATGCCGGCTCCGCGAAGGTCTTCCCGGCCGTGCCGGGGATGCCGCAGCTCGAGGCGGCGGCGGTGAAGAAGGGCTACGCCGTCTTCTTCCTCACCGGCCG
>JASLCW010000045.1 GCA_030151765.1 Marmoricola sp. | reverse complement strand
AGCCTGCAGTACTGCCCCACCTGCCAGACCGGCGGCAAGCCGCTCGCCGACCGCCGGATGAGCAAGCTGCTCAAGTAGCGGAACAACCGGTCCGCGCCTGTTGTTGATCGCTCAACTACATGAAGGAGCGGACGTGAACACGGACATGCTCGGTACGCCGGACCAGCCCAGCTTCGGGCTCGACACCTTCGGGGACGTCGGCGCCGCGCCCACACAGGCTCAGGCGATCCGTGAGGTGGTCGCCGAGGCGGCGCTGGCCGATCGCTTGGGCATCGACTACTTCGGGATCGGCGAACACCATCGCGCCGACTTCGCGGTCACCTCGCCCGATGTCGTGCTGGCCGCGATCGCCGGGCAGACCGAGCGGATCCGTCTGGGCACCGGCGTCACCGTGCTCAGCTCGGACGATCCGGTACGGGTCTTCGAGCGCTTCTCCACACTCGACGCGGTTTCGTCGGGTCGTGCCGAGGTGACGCTGGGGCGCGGCTCCTTCACCGAGTCCTTCCCGCTCTTCGGCTACTCCCTGGAGGACTACGACCTGCTCTTCGCCGAGAAGGTCGACCTCTTCACCCAGCTTCTCAAGGAGCAGCCGGTGACGTGGACGGGTCAGACCCGCACATCGCTCAACGAGCAGAGCGTCTTCCCGCACACCGAATCCGGCTGGCTACCCACCTGGATCGGGGTCGGCGGCACCCCGGAGTCCGTTGTACGGGCGGCGGCGTACAACCTGCCGTTGGTGCTCGCCGTCATCGGCGGCTCCCCGGCCCGCTTCGCACCGCTCGTCGAGCTCTATCACCGTGCCCTCGATCACCACGGCTTCGCGACCCTCCCGATCGCGATGCACAGTCCCGGCCACATCGCCGCGACCGACGAGCAGGCCATCGCCGAGCACATGCCGCCGCAGCGGTACGTCGCCGCCAAGATCGGTGCGGAGCGTGGCTGGCCGCCCATGGACGAGCACTCCTATCGCGCGCAGGCGGGCCCCGAGGGCGCCTATTTCGTCGGCGCCCCCGAGACCGTCGCCACCAAGATCGCCTGGGCGATCCGCACGCTCGGTCTCTCCCGCTTCCAGCTCAAGTACGCCGTACACGACCTGCCCCACGCGCAACGCATGGAGTCCATCCGCCTCTATGGCGAGGAGGTCGTCCCGCGCGTGCGCGAGCTGCTCGCGGAGTGATTAGCCGACCCTGATCACCAGCCGGCGCCGTCGGCGAGCGAGACGAGCAGACCGCCGAGCATGAAGGCGATCAGGACGGCGACGAGGGCACCGGTCGGGAAGGTGGGGACGAACCGGCGCCATCCGGTCGACGTGGCTTCGCGGCCGTGGAATTCGTGGGTGAGCGCGTGACCCTTGCCGCGACGCAGCAGCCAGAGATTCACGGGTACGGCGACCACGAAGGCGGCGGCCAGCGAGATCATCATGCCGACCCAGAAGGCGGCATTGACCAGGCCGGCATTCATCGCGCCGGGCAGCACGACCATCACGGCATTGTCCATCAACTCCATCGTCGCGATCGACAGCGTGTCGGCCGCGAGGACGACACCCAGGGCCGCCAGCACGGCGATGCCGACCTTCACCAGCGGCAGCGTCGAGAGCGTGTAGCCGAAGAGGAAGGAGAGCGCGACCGAGATCGCCACCGACGGCGCATTGGCCAGGCCGAGCTGGGTACTGATGATCAGACCGGCGATCTCGCCGATGGCGCAGCCGGTGAGGCAGTGCAGCGTCGCCGCAACGGCCATGGACAGGGATGACCCCGCCTCGTGGCCGGCGTGGTGCTCATGCCCTGCATGCGCAGTGTGGTCGTGCATCGTGTGTGCGTCCATGATGGCTCGAACATATACCCCCTGAGGGTATATTCCCAGAGCCATCGTCAATTCGCGAAAGCCGCCGGGGGCGGCACCTCGAGAACCTCGCCGAGTCTCTCCAGGTACGACGCCCGCGGCAGTTCCACCACCCCCAGAGTGGCCAGGTGATCGGTCTTCCACTGCGTGTCGATCAGCCGGCGATCGGCGTACTCGTCGTCGAGCAGGCGGGTCAGTCCGAGCAAGGCCACCTTGGACGCGTCGCGGACCCGGCTGAACATCGACTCGCCCGCGAAGAGACCGCCGAGCGCGACGCCGTACAGGCCGCCGGCGAGTTCGCCCTCCCGCCAGGCCTCGACGCTGTGCACCCAGCCGAGCCGGTGCAGTTCGCGATAGGAGTCGATGATCCCGTCGGTGATCCAAGCGCCATCGCGATCCGGGTCGGCGCAGCCGGCGATGACCTGTTCGAAGGCGGTGTTCACCCGGATCTCGAAGTGCTTCGCGGACTGGCGCAGCGAACGGCTGACCTTGATCCCGCCGACCGTGAGCACGCCGCGCTGCTCCGGCGACCACCACGCGAGGTCGTCGTCGAGGTGCATCGGGAAGAGACCGTGCCGGTACGCCGCGATCACTGTCCCGGGCTCCAGGTCGGCGCCGAGCGCGATCACGTCGTCCGCGTCCTCGGGCGGCAGCGGGAACTGCCACGGTGTCGGCGGCGGTTCGATCGGCACAGGTCCATCTTCCCATCGGGTCGAGTGCCTCACGACGCGCCATAGCGCGCCCTCATGCACTCGACTCGCAATGCAAAGATGGAGGCGTGGGGAAAGCACAGAAGATCGGCACCGCGATGGCGCCGCACGTCACGAAGATGGCGCCGGGGGCGGCCTCGGCGGTCGTCCTGTCGGCACTCGACCGCGCGATCAAAGGTGTCGGCAGACTGCCCAGCGCCGCCTCGGCCGCGGACAAGATGCTGGCCGAGCACGGAAATGTCGACAAAGCGATTCATGCCATCATCGAGCGCCATGTCCGGTACGCCGGCGCCCAGGGCTTCGTCACCAACCTCGGCGGACTCGTCACGCTGCCGGTCGCGATCCCGGCCAATGTCGCCGGTCTCGCCCTGATCCAGTGTCACCTCGTCGCCGAGATCGCCCACCTGCGCGGCTACGACCTCCAGGACGAGCGCACCCGCAGCGCGATCCTGGTCAGCCTGCTCGGCGACGACCGGATCAACCAGCTGGTGAAGGGGAAGCGCATCCCCGGCACACCCATGGCGATCGCCACCGCGGCCCTTCCCGACCCCGACATCACCCGGCTGGCGGCCGTCGAGGTCGCCTCCGAGCTGATCGGTCGCGCCGCCGGCAAGCGCGTCGCCGGCGTCGTCGCCCGTCGTACGCCGGTGCTCGGCGGCGTCGTCGGACTCAGCCTGGACGGCTATTCCACCTGGAAGATCGGGCGCTACGTGGACCGGGAGCTCTTCCCCCGCAAGCGCCGGTAGCCGCTGAGCCCGGCGCGGGCGAGCGGATTGGACTCGGAGAGCCCGACGAGACGCTCCTTGGCCTTGTAGACCCGGGTCGAGTGGGCGGCGTCGAGCTGGCCCATGAGGTCCTGGATGACGCCGTGCAGTTCGATCTCCACGTCGCGCAGTCGCGCCGACTCGGTGACGCTGCCGGCCAGCGCCTTGAGCGCGACGGCCGCGATCTCGGCGGGAGCGGCCGCCTCGGGATCCACGAAGGTCTCCGTCTGCGGGGCCGGACGCAGCTCGTCGAGATCTCCGACGACGCCATAGCCGCGCTCGCGCAGCTGGGTGATCCACGAATCGCTCACCTCGGCGGCCCAGGCATGCACCTCGGCGGGGATGGTCAGCCGCGCGGACTCCCGTCGTACGCCGAGATTCTGGTGGACCAGGCCCTCCCGGACGAACTGCCGGTAGCGCTCATTGGGCAGGCTCAGTTCGACCTGCTCGTTGAGCCGGCGGATCAGCTCGGACTCGGCCACGCCCAAGGAGGCATTGGCGCGTTCGCCGGTGGGTTGCAGCAGCGCGCGATCGAGGCCGAAGACCTCGGCGAGACGATCGGAGAGTAGGGCCGGTGCGGAGCCCGCCGGCGGCAGGGTGACGACGTGGACGCGGTCGGCCGGCAGAGTGCCGCCCCAGCGGTCGAGGATGTCGGGGATCTCCTGGACCCCCCAGAACCATTGGGCGATCTCACGGCTTCTGGTCGGATCGGTGACCGCCTCCAGGAAGCTCGCATAGGTCAGCGTGCGGCGATGCTTGACGTTCTCCTGCCATTCGGCGGGGATCTGCCGAGCGAGATCGCGGCCGGTGAGGACGATGTGGACCTCGGCACTGCTGCCATCGGGGGTCAGGTCCCGCAGCGCCCGCTCCACCTGCAGTCGCGAGGCGCGGCCGAAGATCTCGTGGCTGATGATCGCGTCACCGGGTGCGGCGACGACCTCGTCGACGAGCCGCCGCCAGGCACCGACCGCCTCGCGCTCAAGACCGCCCCAGGGCAGGTCCATCAGGTCGAGCGCGGCCAGGAAGTGCGCGTCGAAACGATCACCGGGGTAGGTGATCCCGGCGGCGGCCACGTCCTTCTGGTGGGTGAAGAGCGCGTGCTGGAAGGCCGACGTACCCGTCTTGGGGGTGCCGACGTGGATCCAGATCCGGCGGGCCATCAGCGCCCCCTCGTGAAGGCCCGGGCGATCGCCTCGACGGCCGCGTCCAGCGTCGCGGCGGGACCGGTGCGTGCGCGTCCGCTGACCAACCGTCCTACCTCCTCGAGATCGCCGTGCACAGCGTAGCCACCGGAGCGGGCCCGGTCGGCGAGCCGGCCCGCCACCGCGGCGGCGGTCGTGCGCGCCCAGGGGCGCAGCCCCCGGGGAAGGTCGGGTACGCCGGCATCGGCGCTTTGTCCGAACTCGAGGAGCCCGCTCACGTACGCCGCCCGTTCGGCTGCGTCCATCCGTGCGGCGTGGAACCAGTTGAGTCGCCGTGCCAGATCGACCTCGGCCCACGTGGGCTGAACATCCTCGGCCAGGTCGACGCCCAGCCAGGCGCCGACGCGGGCAGCGGCCACGGACCGCGAATCGGCCACCACGAGGTGGATCCGATCGGAGCGGACCCGGGTGTGGAGCTCGTCGAGGATGCTGCCGGGGTCGACACCCGGCGGGAGTTCGCCCTCCGCGAGTCGCTCCCAGAGGCGCCGCCAGCGCACCGCCGCGCCGCCGCGCACCCGCGCGGTCCACAGCGAGAAGACGGCGACATCGAGGGGCGCGGCAAGGACGACGTGCAGCGCCGACCGTCCCCCTTCGCGTACGCCGGCCGCACGCAAGGCCGTGCGCAACGGATCGGCCAGGCCGGGATTGCCGTGCACGACGACGCGAGGACCGCGGCCGCGCACGCGCGTGGACTCCGTCGGTTCGGGCACCGGGAGCAGTCCGGCCAGCACGGGCACGGCGACCCGCAGCAGCTCACCCGCAGGCACCTCCCCTGGGTCGATCGCGGGGGAACCACTGACCGGCAGCGCACCCGGCAAGGGCAATGGGATGTCCACCCGCCCGCGGCCGAAGGCGGCCGTGCCGACCACGCGATCGGCCAACTCGGCGAAGCCGGGGTCATCCCCGAGACGCAGGGCAAGGCGCCGGACGAGTTCGAGATGGGCGGCGTCGACGCGGATCGGCGTACCGTCGCCGGTCGTGCCCGTGGCGAGATGCTCCGCCCAGGTGATCGACGACCCGCCGCGCAGCTCGGCGTACCAGGCCGCGACGGTCCGCTCGTAGTCCGCCATCAGCCGCGCAACCGGGAGAGCCTCGATCGCCAGCTGGTCTCGTCGCGGCGGTCGAGGTCGACGATCAGCGCCGCGAGAGCATCGATCGCCGCACTCGCGACCATCGCGTGGCGGGGCTGGTCGGGGTCGTCACCGGTGCCGATCCAGATCGGCTCGATGTCCTCGAGGCTGCCGACGACGTCGACCCCAGCGCCCTCGATCCACTCCCGCCATTCGACCGTCACCTCGTCCACGAAGGGGCGATAGGTGACGGGCAGGGTCGCGTTGGGACCGTGGTCGCGCTCGGCGAAGGCCTCGCGGACGATCATCTCGCGGACGATCGGCACGTAGGTCTCGCGGCGTACCTTCGCCTTCCGGAGCTTGCGATTGAGCCGCCGCAGCATCTGGATCTCGGCGACGCCCAGGGAGGCGTTGTCGACGGCCGCGGGCTCGAAGTCCAGGCCCGGATCGATGCCGAGGACCTGCATGAAGCGCGACCACAGCAGCTCCGGATCGGAGCCACTGGGGGGCACCGTCACGACGTGCACCTGGTCGGGCCGCAGGCCATTGCTCCACCGGCCGAGCACGTCGGGGATCGACTGCACCCGCCAGAACCACAGGTCCGACGCGACCCGCGGCTGCTCGACCACCTCGCCGGCGAAGCGCTCGAAGCTGTAGACGCGGCGGTGCTTCACGCCCTCCTGCCACTCCGCCGGCAGCTGCCGGGCAAGATCGCGCACGGTGACGATCACCTCGACCTCCGCACCCCCGAAGCTCTCGAAGGCTCTGGTCACCTGCTCCGGCCTGGCCGCCGCGAGGATCTCGTGGGAGATGAGCACATTGCCGGGAGTACGCCGTACCGCGTCGGCCAGGGCATCCCACTGCCCCCTCGCCCGCCGCTCCTCACCCGCCCACGGCTGCTGCAACAGGTCGAGGGAGGCGTAGAAGTGGTTGTCGTTCAGGCCCTCGGGGTGGTGCAGCCCCTGCCCGGCCAGCAGCGGCCGGTTGCGCCGGACCCGGTCCTGCAGGTAGCTGGTCCCACTCTTCGGCACACCGATGTGGACGAAGACGCGATCAGCCATGTTGGCATTGTGCCGTAGTGCCGCACTCAGCCGGCGAGGGCATTGACCACGAGGGAGGCGCTGGGGCGGCCGAGGATGCCGGTCATCCAGGTGCTGGTGCGGACGAGGGCGTCGAGGTCGACGCCGGTCTCGATGCCCATGCCCTGCAACATCCAGACCAGGTCCTCGGTGGCGAGATTGCCGGTCGCGGACTCGGCGTAGGGGCAGCCGCCGAGGCCGCCGGCACTGGCGTCGAAGGTGGTGACGCCGTGGCGCAGGGCCGCCTCGGCATTCGCGAGGGCCTGGCCGTAGGTGTCGTGGAAGTGCACGGCGAGTACGTCGTCAGGAAGCCCCGCTGCGTTGAAGGCGTCGAGCAGCGCGGTCACGTGGTTCGCCGTACCGACGCCGATGGTGTCGCCGAGGCTGAGCTGAGAGGCGCCGAGGTCGAAGAGACGCTTGCCGACGGAGACGACCTGGTCGATCGGGACGGCGCCCTCCCACGGGTCGCCGAAGCACATGCTGACGTAAGCGCGGACGTCCATGCCCGCCGCACGCGCCCGCGTCACCGTCGGCTCGAACATCGCGAACTGCTCGTCGAGGCTGCGGTTGAGGTTCTTCCGGGCGAAGGTCTCGGTGGCGCTGCCGAAGACGGCGATGTGCTCGAGGCCGAGCTCCAGCGCGCGATCGAGACCGCGCTCATTGGGGACCAGCACCGGGAGGTGCCGGCCGTCCTCGCCCAGCAGGTCCATGAGTTCGGCGGCATCGGCCAGCTGCGGGACCCACTTCGGATGCACGAAACTGGTGGCCTCCACCATCGGCAGGCCCGCGGCGACCAGCTCGCGGACGAAGCGCGCCTTGTCCGCGACGGGCACGATGCCCTTCTCGTTCTGCAGACCGTCGCGGGCGCCGACCTCGTAGATCGTGACCCGTTCGGGCAGCCCGTCCTCGCGCACCACCATCGGCCGCGGATTCGCCACCTTCTCGCTCATCAGCCCTCCTCGATCACGAAGAGAACGCTGCCGAGCGCGACCTGCTTCCCGACCTCGGTGTTCACCTCGGCGACGGTGCCGGCGAAGGGGGCCTTGAGCGCCAGCTCCATCTTCATCGCCTCGATCACGCCCAGGGTCTGACCGGCCGCAACGGTGTCACCCGGCGCCACGTTGATCGCGAGTACGGCGCCGGGCATCGGCGCCTCGATCGAGCCACCACCCGCGACCGCATGCCGGTCGTCGAAGGGATCGGGCCGGTCGAAGAGGAAGCGCTGACCCTGGAAGACGACCTCGTTGCCGCGGGCGGTACGACGTACGAAACCCGCGCCGACCTCGTAGAGACCCACCTTGCGAACCGAGTCGGCGAGCTTCGTCTCGGCGTACCAGCCGGCGAAGGAGAGGTCCCGGCCGTTCTCGATGACGGGACCCGGCACACCGCCGAGCCGGAAGCGGTCCGGCATCCACGGGTCCCGCGGAGCGGCGTCCAGAACCTCGGTGACCACGACTCCGGCCAGCTTGAGCGCCGCCTCCTCGACGGGTGCCGCGAGCTCGTGATGGTCCAGCCAGGCGGTGTCGATCACACCCGACCCGAACTCCGGCGACGCCGCCAGCGCCCGCAGATAGCCGGTGTTGGTGGTGAGCCCGAAGATCGCGGTGTCGTCCAGCGCCGCGATCAGTGCCTGGCGCGCGGCCTCGCGATCATCGGCGTGCACGATCACCTTGCCCAGCATCGGGTCGTACGACGTACTCACGACCTGACCGCTCTCCAGTGCATGGTCGACCCGAGCCGAGCCCGGCCAGACCACCGAGGTCGCCCGACCCGCCTGGGGAAGGAAGCCACCGAAGGCGTCCTCGGCATAGACGCGCGCCTCCATGGCGTGACCCTCGCAGCGGATCTCCGCCTGCGTGAGCTCGAGGGGCTCACCCGATGCCACCCGCAGCTGCATCTCGACCAGGTCGAGGCCCTGCCCGTTGACGAGCACAGTGGCCTCGGTGACCGGATGCTCCACCTGGAGGCGCGTGTTCATCTCCAGGAAGTAGGCCTCGTCGGTGTCCGCATCGAGCAGGAACTCGACGGTGCCGGCGTTCACGTAGCCGACCTCGCGGGCGAGCGCGACCGCGCTGGAGGTGATCAGCTCACGGACCTCGGGCCTCAGATTGGGCGCCGGCGCCTCCTCGATCACCTTCTGGTGGCGCCGTTGGCTGGAGCAGTCGCGCTCGTGGAAGTGCAGCACGGTGCCCTGGCCGTCGGCCATGATCTGCACCTCGATGTGCCGGCCGCGCTCGACGTACTTCTCGATGAGCATGGTGTCGTCGCCGAAGGCCGCGGCCGCTTCACGCTTGGCCGCGGCGACCGCCTCGTCGAGCTCCTCGGCGGAGTGCACGACCCGCATGCCCTTGCCGCCGCCACCCGCGGCGGCCTTCACCAGCACCGGGCCCTGCCAATTTCGGCGCTCCGCGCCGGGGGAGGCCTCCCAACGCGGCACGACAGGTACGCCGGCCCGTTCGGCGATCGCGCGCGCGTGGTCCTTGCGTCCCATCCGGTCCATGACATCGGCGCTCGGGCCGACCAGCGTGATGCCCGCGGCCTCGAGCGCCCGCGCGAACTCGGCGCGCTCGGAGAGGAAGCCGTAGCCGGGATGCACCGCATCGGCACGGGCCCGCTTCGCCGCGGCCACGACCTCGTCGATGTCGAGATAGCTGCCGACCCGCTCGACGTAGGCCGCTGCCCGCACGTGCGGAGCGTCCTCGTCCAGATCGGTGTGGATGGCGATGGTCTCGATGCCCATGCGCTCGGCGGTGCGGAAGACCCGCAGCGCGATCTCGCCGCGATTGGCGACCAGGAGTCTCTTGATCATGCCCATCACATCCGGAAGATGCCGTAGGAGGGATCCGGGATCGGGCTCTGCGCGGTGACCGCGAGCGCCATCCCGAGCACCCGGCGGGTGTCGAGCGGATCGATGATGCCGTCGTCCCAGAGCCGGGCGGTCGAGTAGTACGGCGAGCCCTGGCGCTCGTACTGCTCGCGGATCGGAGCCTTGAAGGACTCCTCGTCCTCGGCACTCCAGGTCTGGCCCGCCTCCTCGCTCTGCCCATTTCTCGCTGCCGCGAGGGCCTCCCGCCGGACCGTGGCCAGCACGCCTGCGGCCTGCTCGCCGCCCATCACCGAGATGCGCGCGTTGGGCCACATCCAGAGGAAGCGCGGGTCGTAGGCGCGGCCGCACATGCCGTAGTTGCCGGCACCGAAGGAGCCACCGATCACCACCGTCAGCTTCGGTACGACGCTGCACGCGACCGCGGTCACCAGCTTGGCACCGTCGCGGGCGATGCCGCCGTTCTCGTATTCGCGGCCGACCATGAAGCCGCTGATGTTCTGCAGGAAGAGCAGCGGCGTCCTGCGCTGGTTGCACAGCTCGACGAAGTGCGCACCCTTGCGAGCGGACTCACCGAAGAGGATGCCGTTGTTGGCGACGATGCCGACGCGCTGACCCCAGATCGAGGCGAATCCGCACACCAGGGTGTCGCCGTACAGCTTCTTGAACTCGTGGAAGTCGCTGCCGTCGACGATCCGCTTGATCACCTCGCGGACGTCGTACGGCGTGCGGGTGTCGGTGGGGACGACCTCGTAGAGCCCGGCCGGGTCGAGCGCCGGCTCCTCGAAGTCGACGGTCTGCTCCACCTGCGGGGGCAGCGTGCGCACGATCGAGCGCACGATCGCCAGCGCATGGGTGTCGTCCTCGGCGAGGTGGTCGACCACGCCCGACTTGCGCGCGTGCACCTCGCCGCCGCCGAGATCCTCGGCGGTGACGATCTCGCCGGTCGCGGCCTTCACCAGCGGCGGACCGCCGAGGAAGATCGTCCCCTGCTCCTTGACGATGACGGTCTCGTCGGACATCGCCGGCACGTAGGCACCGCCCGCGGTGCAGGAACCCATCACCGAGGCGATCTGCGGGATGCCCGCCGCGGACATGTTCGCCTGGTTGAAGAAGATCCGGCCGAAGTGCTCCTTGTCCGGGAAGACCTCGTCCTGCAGCGGCAGGAAGGCACCGCCGGAGTCGACGAGGTAGATGCAGGGCAGCCTGTTCTCGGTGGCGATCTCCTGCGCACGCAGGTGCTTCTTGACCGTGACCGGGTAGTAGGTGCCGCCCTTCACGGTGGCGTCGTTGGCGACGATCATGCAGAGCCGGCCCTCGACGCGGCCGATGCCGGTGACGATGCTGGCCGACGGGACTGCGTAGACGTCGTCGTCGCCGGCGCCGTACATGCCGTAGCCGGCGAGGGCGCTCAGCTCGAGGAAGGGACTGCCCGGGTCGAGCAGCGTGTCCACGCGATCACGTGCGAGCAGCTTGCCGCGGGCGGTGTGCCGATCGCGCGCCTTGTCGGAGCCCCCGCGGCGCACGACGGACAGTCGCTGGTTGAGTTCCTCGACGAGCTCGCGCACCGCTTCCTCCTCTGTGCTTCATGATCGATCGGGTTAATGATCGCTAACCACAGGTTAGCGTCGAGCCATCCCGGTGCTCAACCGGTCCCATCATTAACCTAGAATCTCCGTTGTGGAACGCCGCGAACAGATTCTCGAAACCGCGGCCAGACTCTTCGCCCAGCACGGCTATCACGGCGTCTCGATCAATGATCTCGGCACGGCCTGCGGCGTCACTGGCCCGGCGCTGTACAAGCATTTCCGTGGCAAGCAGGCCATCCTCTCCGAGATGCTGGTCAGCATCTCCGACGAACTGCTCGAAGAGGGCCGCCGACGGGTGCGATCCGCCGACTCCGATTCGGAGGCGCTCGACGGACTGATCGAGTGGCACGTCAGCTTCGCGCTCGCACACAAGCCGCTGATCGTCGTACAGGATCGCGATTGGTCGGCGCTGCCCGTCGAGTCCCGCGAACGGGTCCGCGAGACCCAGAAGAAGTACGTCGAGGTCTGGGTCAAGGTACTCCGTGCCCTGCACAGGGAGCTCGCCCCCAAGGCGGCGCGCGCGATGGTGCACGCCGCCTTCGGCCTGATCAACTCCACCCCGCACAGTGCCCTGCTGCCCGACGACCAGATGGCGGCGACCCTGCAACGGATGGCGCGGGCCGCGGTCACCGCCTAGGCATCACTGGATCGTCGCGCAGACGACGTAAGTCTCCAGCGTCAGCGTCGAGTTGGGGGTGGTGTTCGTTCCGTCGGCACGCCAGGCATTCGCCGGCCCGCTCGCGTTGTACGTGATCGGGTACGACGCGTTGACCGTGCCGAGTGCGACACCAGTCCAGTTCGCGCCACCACCGATCGCGTGCTTCCCCGCCGGGCACACAGCGATTGCATAGGTGCTGGTCGTCGACGAAGCGCCATTGATCGCGGGCTCACTGGTCACCTTGACCACCTCGTAGCCACTGACGCCATCGCGGCCCGGTGCGCCCTGGAGCGCCGCACTGGCGGCGGCACCGAAGTCCACCGGGCGCAGCGTGCCGTTCTTGATGTCCTTGGTGGTGACGGTGTTGTCCTTGATCTGCTTGCCGGTGATCAGCTTGGCCGCACCGGCCGAGAAGGCGGTCGCCAGCACGAGCGTCAGCGAGCAGAGCACGATCGTCGTGAGATTGCGGGAGATGAAGGTCTTCATCTGCGCATTCTTGGGCCTGCACAGCCACTTTGAGAAGGCCCGAGATGCGCTGCGGGCGGTGCCGACTCCGGCCTGATCAACCCCACCCCGCACAGTGCCTGCTGTCCGACGACCAGATAGCGGCTCCGGTCGCGACATCCCCTGATCGCGGGGGCGGCAGAACACCCCCGCGGAGGGGATGTGTCGCGGCTCACAGGCTTCCTACGGTGAGGTCTCGCCGATCGTCTCCCGATCGGTTCGACCACACCGTGAGGAGCACACCATGGGTTCACGCAACAGCGTGACGGAGATCAATGAGCTGTTCGTCGAGGCGATGAACGCCGGAGACCTCGAGCTGGCGATGACCTGCTGGGACGAGGACACCGTCTTCCAGACCGGGCCCGGCACCGAGCCCGTCCGCGGGATGTCCGACCTCCGGGACGCGCTGAAGGCCTTCATCGACCTCAAGCCGCACCTGTCGGTGGAGGAGGTGCACCGCGTCGAGGCCGGTGACGTCGTGCTCGTGGCGCTGAAGTGGCACATCTCCGGCACCGGCCCGGACGGGGAGCCGCTCGAGATCGAGGCGACCGACAGCAATGTCTTCTGCCGGCAACCGGACGGGACCTGGAAGATCCGGATCGACAATCCCTTCCACTCCGCCCACATCGGCGGCTGAGCGATGAGCGCGACGATGACGGCTCAGCGGCTGGTCCTGGCCGCTCCGCTCCCCCAGCTGATCGGCGGCGAGGAGGTGGCGAGCGACCGCCACCTGCCTGCCGTCGACCCCAGCACCGGCCGGGTCTGGGCCGAGGTGGCGGCCGGCACGTCGGCCGACGCCGATGCCGCGGTCCGTGCGGCAAGATCGGCCTTCGCCGGTTGGCGGCAGACCTCGCTGGACGAGCGGCAGCGACTGTTGTGGGCGCTTGCCGACCGCCTGACCGAGCATGCCGAGCGGTGGCCGGAGCTTCTCGCCACCGAGAACGGCCGGGCGATCCGCGAGGCGGGCCTCATCGACGTGCCCACCGCCGCGGAGATCTTCCGCTTCTTCTCCGGTGTCACCCGAGATCTCCATGGACGCACGCTGCCCTGCGGGCCTGGTGCGCACGTCGCGACCTCGCAGCAACCGCTCGGCGTCGTCGCGGCGCTGGTCCCCTGGAACTCGCCGCTCATCTCGATGGCGCACAAGCTGGCGCCGGCCCTGGCCGCCGGCAACACGGTCGTCGTCAAGCCGAGCGAGCTCGCCTCGGTGAGTACCGTCGAGTTCCTCAGGATCGCCCAGGACGTCCTCCCACCGGGCGTGGTCAACGTCGTGACCGGCTTCGGCCACGAGGTCGGCCGCGCGCTGGTCTCACACCCTGACGTGGCGAAGGTGAGCTTCACCGGGGGCACCGAGACCGGCCGGGCCATCCTGGGCGATGTCGCGCACCGGCTCACCCCGAGCCTGATGGAGCTCGGGGGCAAAGGTTCGATGGTGGTCTGCGAGGACGCCGATCTGGACACCGTGACCGAAGACGTCCTGACCGGGATCTTCGCTGCCAACGGCGAGGTCTGTTTTGCCGCCTCTCGGCTGCTGGTGCACCGGAGCCGGTACGACGAACTGCTCGATCTGGTCACCACGAGGGCCGAGGCCATTGCCGTCGGAGATGCCCTCGACCCGGCCACCCAGCTCGGCCCCCTGGTCAACGCCGCCCATCGCGACCGGGTTGCCGGCAAGATCGAGGCGGCTCGGGCCCAGGGCGCCGAACTGCGCGCCGGCGGCGTCGTACCGGAGCTGCCGGACGAACTGGCCGGCGGCAGCTACCTGAGACCCACCGTGCTGGCCTCGCCTGCGGGTGGCACCAGTGCCTCGAGCGGGGAGTTCTTCGGTCCCGTGCTCACCGTCGAGTCCTGGGACACCGAGGACGAGGCGGTCGGTCGCGCCAACGAGGTGGCCTTCGGTCTGGCCAACGGCGTCTGGAGCAGCGATCTGGGCCGGGCATTCCGGATCGCCGACCGGCTGGAGTCCGGGATGGTCTGGGTCAACACCTGGTTCGCCACCCCCCTCGGCCAGCCACAAGGAGGCGTGAAGGCGAGCGGCTTCGGCCGCGAAGGCGCCACCGCGACCTTGTACGAATACACGGCCACCAAGGTCGTCAACGCCAGCCTCGACACCACCCGTCCGCCGATGTGGACCTGACCGCGTACCCCGCGGCACACCCTCTCACCTAGGAGACAACTGACATGTACTTCGACCTCGACGACCACAGCCGGAAGCTCTCCGAGCTGGGCGCCACCCTCGCTGCCGACTTCGCCACCAGGGCGGCCGAACACGACCTCGACCGGAGCACAGCGACCGAGAACCTCGCTCGGCTGCGGGAGGCGGGACTGTATTCCGTCGCGCTGCCGATCGAGCTCGGCGGACAGGGTGCTCAGTCCACCCAGTGGCTGGCGCTGATCGAGGCCCTCGCGCAGGGTGATGCGTCAACGGCGCTCGGCTTCAACATGCATTACGTCGCCACCCGGATCATCTCCACCATCGATGCCGTCAGCGACGTGTCCCGGAAGCGGGTCGCCGAGCTGGTGCTCGACGGCGCCCTCATCTGCGCCCCGCTGTCCGAGCCCGCGGCGTCGAGTCTGCTGCCGGGGTCGTTCACCCCGGCGGTGAAGGCCACCCGCGTGGACGGCGGCCTGGAGATCACCGGCGTCAAGATGTTCGCCTCGATGTGGGAGGCCAGCGACTACGCCTTCATGTTCGCCCACCCGGACTGGTCCGACGACCCGAGCCACGTCGTCGGCTTCCTGATGCCCACCCGGCAGGAGGGCGCGATCAGCGTGGTCGACGACTGGGACACCCTCGGCATGCGCTCGACCCGGAGCAACCAGGTCCGCATCGAGCGCGCCTTCGTGCCCGACGACCTGGTGCTCTGCGAGTTCGACGACTTCTTCAGCAACTGGATCGTGGTCCAGGCACACATCGCCTGGGGCGGCTACACCGGCTGCTACCTCGGAGTCGCCGAGGGGATGGCGTCCTGGCTCCAGGAAGCACTCGGGTCCCGGGTTTCCAAGGGGTACGCGCAGCCGAACGGCTACCACCCGACGATCAGCAGCGCGATGGGACACATCGCCGCGCAGGTCGAGGCGGCCCGGCTGATGATGTATCACGCCGCCTGGGAGGCCGATGTCCGCAGCGGACCGAGCCTGCAGACGTGCGCGGCCTTCCTGCGGGCCAAGCTGATGGTGGCCACGGCCATCCAGACCATCTCGACCCAGGGCACCACCGCGGGCGGACTGAACTCGCTGATGCGCTCGCGCGGGTACGAGCGGATGCTGCGCGACGCCGCGACCGGCTCGATCATGCCGCCCAACGCCCTGGCCTGCGCCGAGATGGCCGGGCTGATCTCGATGGGCCTGAACCCCGCCGAGGCGCCGGCGCTCCGGGTCGCGTCGTGATCGACGAGCTGGTGCGCGAGGCGCCGGATGTCGAGGACTTCCGGCGCGCCTGTGCCGGCTTCCCCACCGGGGTGGCAGTGGTCACCGCCGCTGTCGGTGAGGAGCGGCACGGCTCGACGGTCAATGCCTTCACCTCGCTCACCCTCGACCCGCCGCAGGTGCTGCTCTGTCTGGCCGACACCTCGCGTACCTGGTCGGCGATCGAGCGCTCGGGCAGCTTCGCGGTGAACCTGCTCGCCGCCGACCAGGAGGAGATCGCCCGGGTCTTCGCCTCGAAGGACCCGGACAAGTTCAGCGGCCTCGACTGGTCGCGGGGGACGGGCGGGGCCCCGGTGCTCGGTGGCGCCGTCGGCGCCTTCGAGTGCGAGCTGGCCGAGGCCATTCGCAACCACTCGCACTGGATCGTGGTCGGCCGAGTCGTCGGGCTGAGCGCCGATCAGGCCCGCGATCCCCTGCTCTTCGTTCGCGGACGATTGACCGCCAAGAGGTTCCACGGGTAGGGGCTGGCGCGCAGCAGGCTTCGCCCTACCTGCGGGATCTCGAAGCCATACGGCGACCGGGGTAGCCTGAACGGCGTCCTGCGACAGGGCCAACGACGAGCGGAGGACTCGATGACCGACTCGGCTGAGCAGCGCTCGATGCCGCCGCTCTTCTTCGCGGACCTGGTCACCGCCGGCTCGATGGAGCAGATGGTGGACCGCTTCCTCGACCAGGCCAGCGAGCGCTTCGGCTCGTTCGCGGTGGGCGTCTACGTCCACGATCACGCGACCGGCCGTCCGGCGATCACCCGGGTACGCGGGCTGGGCAGCTACTACGTCAGCGCCTACGAGCGCCGCGGACGCGACCAGGACCCCGTGGTCCAGAGCGCACTGCGGGACCGGACCGTTCAGGACAGCGACTCCTTGATGTCCCGTTCGGAGTGGCGGCGCCTCCCCGTCGTACGCGAGGTGTTCACGCCGAATGCGATGGAGCGGGTCCTCTGTGCGCCCTTCGTCGTGGGCAACGAGGTGGTCGGGACGCTCAACCTGGCCCGTGGCGATCACGAGCCGCGCTTCGACGATCTCGACCGGGACGCTGCCCGCACGGCGGCCGCCGTCCTCGGTATCGCGGTGACGGCGGTCAACGAGCGGGCGTCCCTGGAGCGCGAGAGCCGTCAGCTCCGGGCCGCTCTCGACCAGTGTCGTACGCCGGTCGTGGTCACCGATCTGGATGCCGCGCGCCGGCATGCCAACGCCCCGGCGGCTCATCTCTTCGACCGGATCGGTGTCGCCGGTCACGAGTTGGAGAGGCTGCTCGACATCGAGGACGACCGGGCCGTGCGTTCCTGGACGGCCCAGGACACCGATGGCAGCGAGGTGACCGTCACGGTCACCTCGCAGCGACTGTCCTCGGACTCCGAGGTGGTCGTCTCGGTGCTCAGCGTCCACGACGAACGGCCCGGCCGGGCGCTCGACGCGCAGGTGCGCGAGCAGCTGACCGCACGCGAGGCCGAGATCGTCAGACTGGCGCTGGCGGGCAAGAAGGACAGCGAGATCGCCGGCGATCTCTACCTCAGCACTCATACCGTCAAGCACCACATGAAGGCCATCTACGCCAAGCTCGGCGTACACAGCCGGGCTGAGCTGATCGCCCTGCTCCTGACCTGACGAGGCTCCCGGGTGTCAGTGCATCGGCACCGGGACGGCGGCACCCTCGACGGGCGCCTCCTTGGTTCGCGGCAGGAAGAGCGCCGGCAAGAAGCAGCAGGCGACCAGGACCGTGGCGATCACGAAGACGCTCGCGAACGAGTCACCCATGTCGTTGATCGACGCATGAACCTGCGCGGGCGTGGCACCCTTGCCGGCAGCCGCGGCGGTGGCGATGCTCGGGTGTGACTGGAAGGCGTTCACGAGCAGCACCGAGAAGAGCGCCGTACCGATGGACGAGGCCACCTGCTGGGTGATGTTCATCAGCGTCGAACCGCGGGCGATCGAGTGCTGGTCGAGCTTGGCCAGCGCCGCGCTCATGATCGGCATCATCGTGCAACCCATGCCCAGACCCATGATGACCAGGCCGGCCAGCATGAACGGGTAATTGGTCTGCGCGTCGGTGAAGGCGAAGAAGCCCATGCCCACCGTGTCGAGCAGCAGGCCGGCGAGGACGACCTTGCCGGGCCCGATCTTGTCGGCCAAGATGCCGCCGATCGGCATCGTCAGCATCGCGCCGATGCCCTGCGGGGCCAGCAGTACGCCGGACTTCAGCGGAGTGTCGCCGTGGACATTCTGGAAGTACAGCGGGAAGAGCAGTGTGGCGCCGAAGAAGGCGATCGCGAAGAGCGCCATGGCCAGCACCGCGATGGTGATCTCCTTGTGCGCGAACAGCCGCAGGTCCACCAGCGGGTGGATGTTGTGCTTGCGCAGGGCCCAGGGGACGAAGGCGGCGATCAGCACGATGCCGATGATGCTGAAGACCACGACCTGCGAGGTCCACATGGTGCCGTGCTCCTGCTTGGCGGCCGGGATCGATGAGACGCCGTACAGGAAGCTCGCCAGACCCGGCGAGAGCAACAGCATGCCGATGAAGTCGAAGCTCTCCGACGGCTCGACCTTGTCCTTCTCGAGGACGAAGTACGAATACGCGACCGCGAGGGCGCCGATCGGGACGTTGATCAGGAAGATCCAGTGCCAGCTGGCGATGTCGATCAGCCAGCCGCCGAGGATCGGGCCGAAGATCGGGCCGAGCAGCATCGGGATGCCGAGCACGGCCATCACGCGGCCGACCCGCTCCGGGCCCGCGGCGCGAGTCAGGATGGTCATGCCCAGCGGCATCAGCATGCCGCCGCCGAGGCCCTGGAGGACGCGGTAGGTGACCAGCAGTTCGAGGGAGTTCGCCGTCGAGCACAGCGCCGAGCCCGCGGTGAAGAGCACCACCGCGAGGATGTAGAGGCGCTTGGTGCCGAAGCGGTCGGCCGCCCAGCCGGTCAGCGGGATCACCGTGGCGAGGGCCAGCGTGTAGCCGGTCATCGTCCACGCGACCTGCGCGGAGGTCTTGTGGAAGGTCTCCTGGAAGGTGTTGAGCGCGACCGATACCACGGTGATGTCGAGGATGGACATGATCGCGCCGAGCACGACGACGCCGGCGGTCAGGAGGACCTTGGCGTCGAGCTTGTCTTCGGTGGGGTTCGGACCCGGGGCCGGGTGGGCGGGGTCCTGGATGAGGTCTGTGGACACAATCGTCAATAGTACGGAACCGTTCCATCCGAGCGCCACCCGATTTCCGGCCCGATCGGGCTTCGTGGGGGTGGCCTTGGTCACCTCGACCGGTCGAGTACGACGGCTCCGGTGTTGGTCACGACGGCGAGGAGGCGGTCGGTGAGGACCACCTGATAGGGCCAGTAGGTCGTGTTGATCCCGTCGGCGGGCAGTCGATGTGTCCGGATCCTCCCCGTGCGCAGGTCCAGCGCGTGCAGGCCCGTCGTACCGCCGATCAGGAGGTGGTGCGCGTCGAGCATCGGCTGGGCGGCGAGGACGAAGCCGTAGGGCAGGTACTGCGGCACCCGTGGGTACGACCTCCTCCAGCGCTCGTGCCCAGTGCGCGGATCGAGGCCGACGAAGGCGCGCCCGGTGTTGGCGACGAGCGTCGATCCGGCCAGGGTGAGGTCCTTGCCGAGCGCGGCCGTCCGGCGCCAGCGCACCCTGCCGTCGACGCCGAGACCGACGAGCTCGGATCCCTGTTGGAGCAGCACGAGATCGCCGGCCCGGCCGATCACGTGCACCTGGACGCCGTCGTACCGCCAGCGGATGCTTCCGGTCTGCGTGTCGACCGCGACCAGTGCGGAGCCGGGCGGCTGCTGCGTCTGCGCGTCGCCGATCTCGTACGACGCCCTCCCGCCGATCAGTGCCAGCCCGTTGCCGAGGTCGCCGAGGTAGTCGCCCTGGTCGATGCCGGTGATCGCATGCGTCCATCGTTCCTTGCCCGTGCGGACATCGAGACGGGTGAGCGAGTCCCCCGTGAGCACCAGCAGATCCCCGCCCGGGACGAAGGCCGTCCCATAAGGATCGGTCTGTCTCGTCGGCTTCGAGCCGACCACCGCGCACCAGTCCCGGTGACCATCGGCGAGGCGATGCGACGACAGCCACAGCGGATGCTTCGGGGAGAGCTCGAGCTGGAAGAAGCTGTCCGCGTTGCTCGTCCACGCATGGGGGACGGCCGCCTGCCGAAGTCCCCACCGCAGGCGCAGGTCACCGCCCAGGAAGGAGATCACCGGATCGCGGCGGGTCCAGGCGATCAGCCCGTCCGCGCTGCCGCCGAGGCTCAGCCACTGCCCGTAGTCGTAGCCGACCCCGCCGACGACCGTGCCCAGTCCCCAGGTCGAGGCGCTCGCGGCGAGCTTCTTCAGCCGCAGGTCACCACTGGAGGCGATCTGCCCGACCACCGGATCGGCGGTGTGCACGACCGACTCGTCGCCGCCGCACGCCGTCGTACCGGCGGAGCGCGAGCAGCCGACGAGGGCGACCGAGACGACCAGCAGTCCCGCCAGGCCGGCCGCGGTGCGCTTCACCAGATGCGGACGCGCTTGTCCGGGTCGAGCCACAGCCCGTCGCCGTCAACCGTGCCGAAGACCTCGTGGAATTCGTCGAGGTTGCGGGCGATATTGGCCCGGAACTCCGCGGGGCTGTGCGGGTCGGTGGCGAGGTACTGCTGCGCCAGCTCCTTGCGGCGCTTGGTGCGCCAGACATAGGCCCAGTTGAGGAAGAGCTTGCGCCGGTCCTCGAGGTCGGCGGCCCCGCCCTGCGAGATCAGGTACGCCGTGTGCGCGATCGTCAGGCCACCGAGGTCGCCGATGTTCTCGCCGACGGTCAGGGCGCCGTTGACGTGCTCACCGGGGAGCTCGCGCGGCTCGAAGGCGTCGTACTGCTCGATCAGCGCCTTGGTCTTCACCTCGAAGTTGGACTTGTCCTCGGGCGTCCACCAGTCGTTGAGATTGCCGGCGCCGTCGTACTGCGCACCCTGGTCGTCGAAGCCGTGCCCGATCTCGTGACCGATCACCGCGCCGATGCCGCCGTAGTTCTCCGGGGACTCCGCGTCGGGGGCGAAGAAGGGCCGCTGCAGGATGCCGGCGGGGAAGCAGATCTCGTTGGTGCCGGGGTTGTAGTAGGCGTTGACCGTCTGCGGCAGCATGAACCACT
>JASLCW010000030.1 GCA_030151765.1 Marmoricola sp. | reverse complement strand
TCGAGGGCTGCCGCACGGCCGTCGGCGAGGTCGGCGGCTTCAGTACGACGATCCGGGGTCGCCGGCTTTACCTGATCGAGGCGGCCGAGAAGGGCATGGCCTGGATGCGGCTGACCGCGCGGGGCAATGCCGGCCACGGTTCTATGCGCCATCCCGACAATGCCGTCGTCCGGCTGGCCGCCGCCGTCGCCAGGATCGGCGAGCACCAGTGGCCGGTACAGCTGACGCCGACGATGAAGGTACTGCTCGCCTCGGTCGCGGAACTCGTCGGCACCGAGGCGACACCCGACAACGCGGAGAAGCTGATCGAGGAGTTCGGCCCCGCCGCCCGGATGATGGGCGCGGTCATCCGCAACACCACGAACCCCACCCGGCTCGAGGCCGGCTACAAGGTCAATGTCGTTCCCGGCGAGGCCCACGCCTGGGTCGACGGCCGCTTCCTGCCCGGCCACGAGGACGAGTTCTACGCCACCCTGGCGGCCCTCGCCGGCGACGGCATCGAGATCACCCGCGAGACGGACATGCGCGGTCTCGAGACCTCGTACGACGGCGACGTGGCCGATGCGATCACCGCGTCGATCCTCGCCGAGGACCCCGATGCGCTCGTCGCGCCGTACCTGATGAGCGGCGGCACCGATGCCAAGTGGTTCGCCGAACTGGGCATCCGCGGCTTCGGCTTCACGCCCCTGCGACTGCCCGAGGACCTCGACTTCACCGCGCTCTTCCACGGCGTCGACGAACGCGTCCCGGTCGACTCCCTCACCTTCGGGGCCAGGGTCTTCGACAGCTTCCTCGACCGTGTCTAGATGGGCGCGTAGAACATCCGCTGGCGGATGATCCTGCGCCGTAGGACGACCCTGCGGGTGCCGTCCGGCGCCAGCCGGAGCCGGTCCAGCTCCCAGCCGCCGTGCTCGGCCTTCTCGACCAGCAGCCGGGTGACGAAGTTCCGGGAGAACTCGCGGCTGATCGTGATCCGGTCGAATTCGTACTCGACACCCGGCCGTAGCCCCTTCCGGGAGGCGACCGCTGTCGTGGTCATCGCGTCACCGCCGAGACGTCGTCCAGTGCCTGCCGGATCTCCCCGGGCAGTTCGCACTCCTCGACGAGCAGCGAGGCCCGCAGCTGGGCGGCCGTTCGCGCCCCCACGATCGGCGCCGTCACGCCCGGCTGATCGCGCACCCAGCTCAGCGCGACCTCGAGGGGGCTCCAGTCCAGGCCGTCCGCGGCCCGTGCGACCGCGTCCACGATGCGCTCGTTGCGATCGTTGAGCAGGCCGTTGACGAAGCTCGCGAAATGCGGGGAGGCGGCGCGCGAGTCCGCCGGCGTACCGGTGCGGTACTTGCCGGTCAGCACCCCTCGGCCGAGCGGCGACCAGGGGAGCACGCCCAGTCCGAGCGCCGTCGCGGCCGGAACGACCTCGCGCTCGACGGCCCGGTTGAGCAGCGAGTACTCCACCTGCGTCGACGCGAGCAGCGCCCGGCCGGGCACCGCCCGCTGCCACGTGGCCGCCTGCGCGGTCTGCCAGCCGGAGTAGTTCGAGATGCCGACGTACGCCGCCCGCCCGGTCGACACCGCGTAGTCGAGCGCGGTGAGTGTCTCCTCCAGGGGCGCGTCGTCGGTCCAGGTGTGCACCTGCCAGAGGTCGACATGGTCGACATTCATCCGGCGCAGCGACTCGTCGAGCCCGCGCAGGAGCGCGCCGCGGGAGGTGTCCGTCACCCGTCCGCCGGTACGACGCGAGATCCCGGCTTTCGTCGCCAGCACCACGTCGTCACGTCGTACGACGGAACCCAGCAGGCTGCCGATCAGCCGCTCGGAGTCGCCGTCGGTGTAGCCGGCCGCGGTGTCGATCAAGGTCCCGCCGGCCTCGACGAAGGCGGTCAGCTGCTCGCGCGCCTCGTGTTCGTCGGTGTCGCGTCCCCACGTCATCGTGCCGAGTCCGAGGCGGGAGACCTTGAGGCCGGTGGAGCCCAGACGGCGTTGTTGCATGGCAGAAAGCTATGACAAGCGTCGTAGCTCCGGCGTGTCGGCTCGCCGGAGTCAGCTTTCGTTCAGTTGACCTGCGTAGCGTTCGGCATCATGAACTTCCTGGATTCCGTGGTGCTGGGCATCGTCGAGGGCCTCACCGAGTTCCTGCCCGTGTCGAGCACCGGCCACCTCACGATCGTCGAGAAGTGGCTCGGCCTGGACGTCGCCGCGAAGGACGTCACCGGCTTCACCGCGGTGATCCAGATGGGTGCGATCCTCGCGGTCATCCTCTACTTCGCCAAGGACATCTGGCGGATCGCGGTCGCCTGGCTGCGCGGACTGACGCAGGCCGAGTACCGGGGGACTCTCGACCACCGCATGGGTTGGTACGTCATCGTCGGCACCATCCCGATCGGCATCGTGGGCCTTCTCGCCAAGGACATCATCAAGGACGACCTGCGCTCCTTGTGGATCGTGGCCGCGGCCCTGATCGCGTGGAGCTTCGTGATGATCGCGGCCGAGCGCACGGGACGGCGTACCCGCGGCGAGAAGGAACTCACCATGCGCGACGCGCTCGTCGTCGGCATCGTCCAGTGCGTCGCCCTGATTCCCGGCGTCTCCCGCTCCGGTGCCACCATTTCGGCCGGACTCTTC
>JASLCW010000008.1 GCA_030151765.1 Marmoricola sp. | reverse complement strand
ACCGCTGGTTGCCTTGACTTCGACGACGCCGTCACCGATCTCGAGGAGGGACACGTCGAAGGTGCCGCCACCGAGGTCGAAGACGAGGATCGTCTGGTCGGTCTCGCCCTTGTCGAGGCCATAAGCCAGCGCGGCCGCCGTCGGCTCGTTGACGATGCGGCTGACATTCAGTCCGGCGATCTCGCCGGCTTCCTTGGTGGCCTGCCGCTGCGCGTCGGAGAAGTACGCCGGCACCGTGATCACCGCGTCGGTGACGGTCTCGCCGAGGTAGGCCTCGGCGTCGCGCTTGAGCTTCTGCAGGACGAAGGCGCTGATCTGCTGGGAGTTGAAGTCCTTGCCGTCGATGTCGACCTTCCAGTCGGTGCTCATGTGGCGCTTGACGGACCTGATGGTCCGGTCGACGTTGGTGACGGCCTGTCGCTTGGCGACCTCGCCGACGAGAACCTCGCCGGACTTCGCGAAGGCAACCACGGACGGGGTCGTCCGGGCACCCTCGGCGTTCGCGATGACGGTGGGTTCGCCACCCTCGAGGACGGATACGACGGAGTTCGTCGTACCCAGGTCGATGCCGACCGCTCGTGCCATGTTGCTGCTACCTCCGTGGTGCGGGTGTTGGTGGTCTGGGGCTCTGCTGCGCACTCTTGTTGCCCGGCGCGAGCCCTGTCAAACAAGTTGAGTCGATTGGACTCAAGTTCGTTCACTGAGCCCAACGCACGGCGGCGCGGACTTTGTTCCCGCCCGCGGCACGAATTTTTCCGGCTCAGCCCTCGAGGTCGAGGAGGAGCTTGCGGAGCAGCCCGACGAGCTGCTCGCGCTCGCCCGCGGAGAGCGCGCCGATCAGCCGGTCCTCGTTCGCCCAGTGCCGGGCGACCAGGTCGTCGGTCAGTCGCCGACCCTCGCCGGTCAGCCGGATCTCGCGACCACGTCCGTCCTCGTCGCTGCGGGTGCGGGCGACGAGTCCGAGCCGCTCGAGCCGATCCACGCGCTTGGTCACGGCACCGGAGGTGACCATCATCGTCGCGGTCAGCTGGCTGGGCGTGAGCGTGAAGGGCTCACCGGAGCGGCGCAGGCTGGCGAGGACGTCGAAATCGCCGTTGCCCAGTCCGGCTTCGGCGAAGACGGTGCGCAGGCCGGCGTCGAGGAGGTCGGCGACGCGGTGGATCCGGCCGACGACGGCCATCGGGCCGGTGTCGAGCTCGGGGCGCTCGACGGCCCACTGCGCACAGATCCGGTCGACGGCGTCACGGGACTCGGGATTGACCATTCCTTGACTATAGCTTCCATGGAAACTACATTGTCTTCCGTGGAAACTATGCCTCGGCTCCGGATCGCCCTGATCACCGCGATCGCACCGGCGGCGTGGGGCTCGACGTACCTGGTGACCGAGCGGATGCTGCCGCCGGACCGACCGCTCTTCGCGGCCCTGGTCCGGGCACTGCCGATCGGCCTGGTGCTGCTCGCCGTACGACGCGAACTGCCCCGCGGCGACTGGTGGTGGAAGGCCGGCGTTCTCGGCATCTGCAATATCGGCGCCTTCTTCCCGCTGATCTTCCTCTCGGCGTACAACCTGCCCGGAGGACTGGCCGCGACCCTGCAGGCGACCTCGCCGCTGGCCGTGATGGCGCTGGCCTGGCCGATCATCGGGGAGCGCCCTGCGGCGCTCCGGGTCGCCGCGGCCACGGTCGGCCTCGGGGGCGTCGCCCTGCTGGTGCTCCGCTCCCCCGGAGCCGTCTCCGGTCTCGGCCTCGCCGGCGCCTTCGGCTCGGTCCTCATCTCGGCGGTCGGCTTCGTCCTGATCAAGCGCTGGACCCCGCCGACGGACATGCTGACGCTGACCTCCTGGCAGCTCGTGGTCGGCGGCCTGGTGCTGCTCCCGGTCGCCCTGCTGGTCGAGGGCGCTCCGCCGGCGCTCGACGGCAAGGCCTGGCTCGGCTACGGCTGGATCGCGATCGTCGGCACCGGTGTCGCCTACGTCTGCTGGTTCTCCGGCCTGCGCCGGATGACCGCCGGGGCGACCGCGCTGATCGGGCTGGTCAATCCGGTCGTCGGCACCCTGCTCGGGGTCTTCGTCGCGGGCGAGGCCTTCAGTTGGGCACAAGCGCTCGGCATGGGCCTGGTCCTGCTCGGCGTGGTCGCGGGCCAGCTGAGCCCGCCCCGCCGACGCACCCGCGGCTCAGCGGAGGTTCAGCTCGCCGTGTGATCATCGGCCGCGTGATGAGCATGCGTCGATCGGCGGCAATCCTCGGCAGCACGGCCCTCCTCGCCGCCGGCCTCACCGGATGCGGCGGCTCGCCCGCGGCCGAGGCCACCCGGGTCACCGGCAACTGCGCCCTCGAGCGCGGCACCTACCAGTTCTCGCCACTATCCACGGCCCAGCTCGAGGCGGCGCTGGGCAAGGGCGACTACACGCTCACCGGAACCGTGATGACCGACGTGAGCTCGCCGACGTCGGCGCGGACGCCGCTCGACGGCGCCTGCTCCTACACCGACGCCGACAAGACCAAGCGCCTCACCGTCGCGGTCAGCGGGCGGCATCTGCCGGGCGCGGCGTACGACGCCTCCCGGCGCGTCGAGCAGACCGACCCGCGGGCCCATCCGATCCCCGGCTTCGACGGCTACGTGATGACCTCGGAGGACCCGGTCAATCCGGGCACCGAGCTCACCACGGCGGTCGCCTTCCGGCCGGCGTACCTGGTCAGCGTGACGCTGCTCAAGCCCGGCAAGGGCGTCGATGCCGTCGCGGTCGCGACCACCCTGGCGAAGGAGGTCGTCGGCACCTTCGGGCGGCCGGTGGCGCTGCAGTCGGGAAACTGATCAGCGGACGGTTATCTCGACGACATTGGAAGCCAGGTCGGCCGCAGGGTCGAAGACCCGGAAGCGGTTGACCCCCGGCCGACTGGTCTGGACATAGGTCGCGAAGGTGCCGACGCTCACGCTGACCGAGGTCGGGAAGTCGCCCCAGGTGCCGTTCTCCCAGCGCTGGATCTGCAGGGAGACATTGTCTCGGTTGCCATAGGTTCCGGTGAGATTGATCCGCTCCATCGGGCTCACCGACGCCGGGGTCGCGGAGAGGCGCAGTTGCTTGTTGCCGCCCTGGTTCGGAGGCGCCGTGGTGTCCTGGGAGGTGGGCAGATCCTCGGGGCTCGGAGTGAGGTCACCTGACGACGAGGACGAGCCGCCGGGTTCGGGGAGCGCCGTCGTGGGCAGCGGCGAAGCCGGCTGGATCGGGCCGACGACAGGGCCGGTGTCCGTGGTGTCGTTGAGGCCGATCGCCTTGACGAAGAGCCAGGTGCCCACAGCGATGAGCACGGCGATGCCGACCAGAAGGGCGGCGCCCTTCTTGATCACATCGCCGACGTCCTGCGAACGCTCGTCATCCACGCCCGGAGACTATCCGGCCCGGCCATGCCCGCGACATGACCGAGATCGCACCGTTAACTACACCCGGCTCCACACGATGTCGTCGACCAGCTTGGACAGCCGCCAGCCGCCCTCGGTGCGCACTGCTTCGAAGTGGTAGTAGCCACCGACCTCGTACAACTGCTCACTGCCGTCGGGCCGGGTGGCCGTCATCGGATTGAAGAAGTACGTCGTTCCCGAGGCGCGATCGGCGTCCGCAGCCGGGTCGTAGGCGATGTCCATCTGCCCCAGCATGTGCTGCCAGCGCTTGAAGCCCTCGAGATTGCGGATGAAGGGCCGCGCCTCCTCGAGCGAGCCGATCGGACCGCCGGGCGAGCTGTAGTCGAGGACCGCGTCCGCGACGAAGACATCGTCGAGACGGTCCCACGCGCCGGTGTCGACGGCCCGTGTGTAGGCGATCATCGCGGCAGCGATCTCGTGACGGTCGACGTACTCCTGGATCTCCATGGGCCGACTCTCCCACGAAACGAGAACGTGTTCTAGCCCCTGCGTGCCACCACGATGCGGGCGCCGTTGCGGGGCACGCTGGTGATGTTGCGGACCTTCGGCTCGTCGCTGCTGCCCGCGGGGATGCGGACGTCGTACGCCGAGAGCACCTCGCGCAGGACCGCGACCCCCTCCATCAGGGAGAAGCCGGCACCGATGCAGCGGCGAACGCCGCCACCGAAGGGGATCCAGGTGTTGGGGTGCACCTCGCCCTCGAGGAAGCGCTCCGGGCGGAAGCTCGACACCTCGGGGTAGTTCTCCTCGTCCGAGTGGGCCAGGAGGATCGACGCGGCCACATTGGCACCGCGCGGCAGGTCGATGCCGCCGATGGTGGCCGGACCCATCAGGTGCCGGACCGCCATCGGGATCACCGGGTGCAGCCGCATCGCCTCCTTGAGGACCGCCTCCAGATAGTCGTCGTCGCCGCTGCTCGCGGCCTCGCGGGCGCGCGCCTCGATCGCCCGGTCGCGGCCGATCTCGTACAGCGCCCAGGAGAGCGCGGTCGCCGTCGTCTCGTGTCCGGCCAGCAGCAGCGTGACCAACTGGTCACGCAATTCCTCGTCGGTCAGGCCGGCGCCGGTCTCCTCGTCACGCTCGGCGAGCATCCGGGAGAGAACGTCGTGACGAGCGTCGAGATCGCCCGCCTGCCGCCGCTCCGCGATCAGCTCGTAGAGCGCGTCGTCGAGATCCTGCTGATTGGCCATCGCCCGCTTCCACGGCCCGAGCCGGCGCAGGAGGTCGAAGTTGTAGCCGAGGAAGATCGCCGGGCTGACATTGACCGTGTCGTTCACCAGCGGTCGCAGCCGGGCCAGCGTGGACTCGTCGGTGACACCGAAGACGACCTGCAGGATCACCTCGAGCGTGACCGCGTTCATCCGCTCCAGCGACCGGAAGGGCACCGCCTCGGACCAAGTCGCCACCTCGGCCTTGGCCAGTGAGGTGACGACGGACTGGTAGCCGCGCAGCGCCGCCCCGTTGAAGGCCGGCATCAGCATCTTGCGGGCGCGCTTGTGCTCGGCGGAGTCCTGGAGCAGCAGCGAGTGCTCGCCCATCACCGGGCCGAGGATCGAGTTGCCCTTGCCGGCGTGGAAGATCTCCGGGTCACCGGCGAAGATCTCCTTGACGTGCTCGGGACGGTGGAAGACCACGAGATAGCGCCCCTTGGGCAGGATGCGCATCGTGAAGGTGTCGCCGTACCGACGCCGCATGAGGGGCAGGAAACGGTGCCGGAAGCGCAGCAGACCGACGCTCTGAACGAAGACCGGCCAGCGCGGCCCCGCGGGTAGTCCCTCGATCTGCTGCTCGGTCAGGCTCACCCGGCCCATCGGGCGGGCCATCCGTTCCATGCGCTGCATCGTCGTGGTGCTCATCGCTCCAGCCTAGGCGCCGGGCCGCGTCCGGGGATCCGACCACGGTAGGAATCAGATGAGCCCGTCACGGCGGGCGATCGCGGCCGCTTCGGTACGACGCGAGGCGCCCAGCTTGGCCAGGATGTTGGAGACGTGCACGCTCACCGTCTTGGTGGAGATGAAGAGCTGAGCGGCGATCTCGCCGTTGGTGCGCCCGTCGGCGACCAGCACCAGGATCTCGCGTTCCCGCGGGGTGAGGCTCGCCGGGCCGACCTCGACGCTGGCACCGCCGCGCAGTCGCGCCAGCGTCGCGAGCACCCCCGCGGCCCGCAACCTGGTGGCGATGGCCTGCGCCTCGTCGAGCTCGGTGGCGGCCTCGTCGTTGCGGCCCGCGGCACGCAGCACCTCGGCGATCCGGATCCGCACGCGGGCGGCCTCGAAGGGCTGCCCGAAGTCGAGGAAGCCCCGGAGCGAGAGTTGCCAGGCGGCCAGCAGTTCGTCGAGGTCGGCGCCGGTGCCGGCCAGCCAGCGCAGGTGCACCTGCTGCGCCTCGACCCGGTACCACCAGGCATCGCCCTCGACGCCGAACCGGCGGCCCAGCCCGGCGATGGTCTCGAGGACCCGGGCGGCCTCGGCGTGCAGTCGCTCTCCGGTGGCCATCAGCTCGGCACGTTCCCGTGCCGACGCGGAGCCGGCCGCATCGATGAGGTACTCCCCCACCAGCGCGGCGAGCCGGACCTTGGCCTCGAAGTCCGGCTCCCACAGGTCACCGACCACCTCGACGACCTCGTCGTAGGCGGCCAGCGCCGCGGAAGCGCCGTCGCGCTGCCCGGCGAGATCGACCATCGCGGCACCGGCGAGAACCGCGATCAGCCCGTCGCGGCGCCAGCGATCGCGGACCGTCGGCAGCTTCGCCAACTGCTCGGTCTCGCCCCGAGCCGCCCCGACCAGCAGGTCGATCGTGGAGAGCAGGGCGCGCAAGGTCTGCGGGGGCAGCTCGGTGGACGTGTCCGCCAGGGCGAGCGCGGCGTCGAAGTCGCCGATCGTGTAGCGGGTCAGCGCGCTCATCATCCGCGAGTCGAAGCCGTAGGGCGCCCACTGGCGGCCGAACCGACGGGCGATCTCGACGCCGGCATTCCATTCGCGCAAGGCGTCCGCGTGCTCGGCGTACGCGTAGTGGAGCGAGCCGAGCCGATAGCGGGTGGCCAGCTCGGCCTCGAGGTCGCCGCGGGCCTGCGCCTCGGCGAGCGAGTCGGTGAGCACCGCCCGGGCCTCGTCGCCGAGGTCGGCGTAGAACTCCAGGCGGCTCAGGGTCATCCGCACCTCGGCGGCCAGGTCGACCAGCGACATCCGGGAGGCCAGGTCGAGCGCCTCCTGTACGTCGGCGCGCGCCGCGATGAAGTCGTCGACGACGATGTGACCCCAGGCGCGCATCGACACCAGCCGCGCGCGGAGCTCACTCGGCTCCTCGCCGACCAGGTCGAGTCCCTCGTTGGCGACGGCCAGCAGGTCCACGTCGGACTCGGTGAGGAAGGCGGCCCGCGCCTTGGCGAGCAGCAGCCGCGCGCGGGTGATCGGCGAGGCGTCGTGGGGAAGCGCCCCGAGCATGTCGCTGACCAGGCCCAGGGCACGCAGCGGGTGCCCACTCGCGGCCAAGGCACTGCTCGCCGCCGTGACCAGGGAGACCTGGTCGGGCGGATCGTCCAGACCCCGCACCGCGTTGTCGTAGAGCTCGAGTGCGGTCTGGAAGTGCCGCGCGGCCTCCTCGGGGCCGCCGACGTCCATCGCCCGCTCGCCGGCCTCGATGCTGGCGAGCAGCGCGGTCGGATAGTCGTGGGAGGCCTGCGCGTGACGGGCCAGGGCACCCGGCGTCGGCCGGTCGCGCTGCTTGATCGCGGCGGCGTACGCCGTGTGCAGGCGCTGCCGCTCACCGGGAAGGAGATCGTCGTAGACCGCCTCCCCCAGGAGGGCGTGCCGGAAGGCATAGGCGTCCTCGCCCACCCGGATCAGGACATTGCGGTCGAGCGCGAGCCGGAGCGCCTCGTCGAGGGCGCGTTCGTCCAGCGTGCTCACCGCGGCGAGCAGGTCG
>JASLCW010000461.1 GCA_030151765.1 Marmoricola sp. | reverse complement strand
TGGCGGAACATCAGCATCCGGTCGATGCCGAAGCCGAAGGCGAAGCCGGTGTAGCGCTCGGCGTCGACGCCGCAGGCGGTGAGCACACGCGGGTTGACGACACCGCAGCCGCCGAGCTCGATCCAGCCCTCACCACGACAGGTGCGGCAGCTCTCCACCGCCGGGCTCTCACCGCGACAGACGAAGCAGACCATGTCCATCTCGGCCGAGGGCTCGGTGAAGGGGAAGTACGACGGCCGGAAGCGGGTCACGAGTCCTTCACCGAAGAGGCTCGAGACGAGGTGGTCGAGTGAGCCGCGCAGGTGGGCCATCGTGATGCCCTCGTCGACGACCAGGCCCTCGACCTGGTGGAAGACCGGGCTGTGGGTGGCGTCGTACTCGTCGGTGCGGAAGACCCGCCCCGGGCAGGCGACGTAGATCGGCGGCTTCCGGGTCAGCATGGTGCGGGCCTGGACCGGCGAGGTGTGCGTGCGGAGCACGACATTCTGCTCGGCCGGCTCGGTCCAGAAGGTGTCCTGCATGGTGCGGGCCGGGTGGTCGGGACCGAGGTTGAGCGCGTCGAAGTTGAGCCACTCCGCCTCCACGACCGGGCCCTCGGCGATCTCCCAGCCCATCGCCACGAAGACATCGGCGATCCGCTCGGAGAAGGTGGTGATCGGGTGCCGGGCGCCGGTCGGCTCGCGGTCCCAGGGCAGCGTGACGTCGACGGTCTCCTCGATGAGCATCCGCTCCTCGGCGGCGGCCTCGAGCACCTCCTGCCGCTGCGCCAGCGCCTGGCCGACCTCGCCACGCGCCCGACCGACCCGCTGGCCGGCCTCCTTGCGCGCCTGCGGGGGGAGGGCGCCGATCTCGCGGTTGGCCAGCGCCAGCGGCGAACGATCGCCGGTGTGCTCGGTGCGGGCCGCCTTCAGCTCGTCGAGATCTCCCGCGGCCGCGATGGCGGCCAGGGCCGCCTGCCGCATCTCCTCGATCGCGTCCTCACCCAGAGGGGTCACCTGAACCGGGTCGTACTCGGTGTTGGGTCCCGACATCTGAGGCCTTTCGCGTGGAGCAACGGGGGATGGAGCAGGCCAAGTCTAGGAAGTCGGGCCGCGCCCGCGCGAACCGGTTACGCCGCGGGCCACGTCAGGACGATGCGGGCGCCGCCGCCGGGGGCGTCGGTGATCTCGACGGTGCCCTCGTGGGCGCGGGTGAGGCCGTTGACGATGTAGAGGCCGAGGCCGGAGCCGCCGCTCTCACCGTGCCGCCAGAACTTGGTGAAGGCGCGCTGCCGGATCGCCTCCGGAATCCCCTCGCCCTCGTCCTCCACCACGATCCGTACGACGTCCGCCGCATCGGTCGAGGTAGTGACCGTGATCCGGCCTTCGCCGTGGCGGATCGCGTTCTCGAGGAGATTGGTGATCACCTGGATGAACTTGTCCGGATCCGCGTGGATCGCGGCACCGTCGGCGTGGCTGGTCACGATCTCCCTGCCGTGACCGACCCGGATCGACTCGGCGGCACGGTCGATGATCGGCTCCAGCGCGACCTCGCGCGGGTAGAGCGGCAGCCGGCCGGTGTCGATCCGGGCCACGTCGAGCAGCTCGACGATCAGGCGGGAGAGCCGCTCCGAGTCCGCATTGACCGTGGTCAGCATCAGCTTCTTCTGCTCGTCGTTGAGCCGGTCCCAGCGGTTGAGCAGGGTGGTGACGAAGCCGCGCACGCCGGTCAGCGGCGATCGCAGCTCGTGCGCCACGGTGGCGACCAGGTCGGAACGCTGTCGATCCAGCCGGCGGAACATCCGCGCGGAACGCAACGTGATCGCGACCCGGCGTACCGGCCGGCCGACGCCCTCACGAACTAACCGGGTGTGCACCAGGAGCTCCTCGCCGGTCGGTCCGAGCCAGGTCTGCGCCGGGATGCCGACCCGCGTCACCAAACCTTCGAAGGGGCAGACCTGCGAGTACCAGTCGCGCCCGTCCTTGTCCTGCAAGGGGATCGACTCGAGCCGGTCGCCCTCCGCCGGCCAGCCGCCGAGCGCCTTGCGCGCCTCCGCATTGCACAGTTGTACGACGCCCTCGGCATCCGCGATCACCACACCGTCGGGCAGGAGATCCCAGAGGTCCTCGGCGTCATGAGTCACAGCACGACCCTAAGGCCGCCCTATTCAACTCTGAACTGGGCCATCATGCCGTGGTCCTCGTGGTCGAGCATGTGACAGTGCAGCATGAAGAGCCCGGTGTAGTCGGTGAACCGGGCGGCAACCTCGATCACCTCTCCGGGATCGAGCCTCCACACGTCGGTCAGGCCGCGCTCGGCCGGGCCAGGCGGACGGCCGTCACGGCTGATCAGGTGCCACTGCTCCTCATGCAGGTGCACCCAGTGGGTCATCGTGCTGGTGTTCCGGAAGCGCCAGCGCTCGACCGAGCCGAGCCGCACGGTGTCGTCGACGCGGCGTGGATCGTAGGCACGGCCGTTGATGGACCAGTAGGACCCTCCGGGGTTACGCCGGAGCCCGAAGGTCCAGGTCTTGGTGACCTTCGCGGGGACCGGGATCCGTGGCACGGCGAGCAGTCGATCCGGGATCCGCGAGCGGTCCGGCGCCGCGCCGCCCACTCGGAATTCCATCAGGGCGCCGACCCGGGTGCCGGTGCCGCCGTGCGGGCCGGGGATCGTGCGCGGAATGCTCAGCAACTGCACCCGCTCACCCGATTCGCGGTGGAAGTCGACGATCACGTCGGCACGCTGGCCGGGCCCGAGCAGGATGCTCTGGCGCACCACCGCTCGTGGCAGCAGGCTGGCGCCGGTGCCGATCTGCACCAGCGGCCTGCCGTCGCTGAGCGCGAACTCGTACGCCGACATCGCCGACGAGTTGAGCAGCCGCAGCCGGTAGCGGGTGGCGGTCACCTTGAAGTACGGCGCGAAGCGGCCGTTCACCAGGATCCGGTCCCCGAAGGAGCCGTCGCCCGGAGGCGCATAGCGCCCGGTCCAGGACATCGACCCGTGGCCCATCACCATCGACGGCGTGTGTACGCCGGTGAGCTCGCCGTTCGCCTTGAAACTCCGGTCGCTGACCATCAGCGGGACGTCGTGGCCGCCCGTCGGCAGTCGGAGCGCCCGCTCCCGCGGGTCGTCGATGATGAACATCCCCTGCAGCCCGCGCCAGTTGTTGCGGGTGGTGTGGTCCATGCGGTGGTCGTGGTACCAGAGGAAGGCTCCGGGGACCGGCTTGCCCTGCTCCCGCAGGGGGAACTGGTAGCTCTGCCGCCCGCCTCGTCGTACGAGGTGACTGTCGGGCTGGCCGTCGTACTTGGAGGCGTGGTGGCCGCCGTGCAGGTGCATCGTCGTGGCGCCCGCCTTGCGGGGCAGCCGATTGACGACGACGACCGTGCTGGCGTCACCGGCGGGTCGGCGGATGGTCGGCCCCGGGTAGGTCCCGTCGAAGGTCCACATCGGCGTCCGCGGGCCGTGCGGCAGCACCCGCGCCCGCGCCGCCCGCTCGGTGAGCTCGACCTTGCGGGAGCGCTCCACCGACGGCCTGACCAGTGGCTGCTCGAATTTCTGCGCCACCGGCCCGACGCCGCCGGCATCTCCGGAGACGGTCAGATTGCCGCGCATGCTCGGGTGATAGCGGCAGTAGAACTCGTAGGTTCCCGACGCCAACCGGCTCGCGGTCGGGATCGACACGGTCGCGCCCGGCGGCACCACGACGTCGAAGAGCGGCTTCCCGTCCGCGCCGAGCGCGGTCGAGGTGACCGTGTGGTCGATCGAGTCCATGTTGACCACGCTGAGCCGCGCACCGGGCGAGATGCTCACCCGCTTCGTCGCGAATCCCTTGGTCATGCCGTTCGCGGGGATCACGATCGAGGCACTCACGGTCACGCTCGCCGAGGCGGAGCGGGTGCCGAGATCGG
>JASLCW010000428.1 GCA_030151765.1 Marmoricola sp. | reverse complement strand
GCCAGCAGCGCGACGGTGACGCCTCGGCGAAGACGGCCGTTGCGCAGAGCGCGGGTCGTCGCCGTGTACATGGTGAAGGAGCCGACACCCCCGACGACGGCGGTGAGGATCCAGCCCATCACGTAGATCCCGGCAGCGCTCACGCACTGGCAGGCATTGAGCGGAGTGGTGGCGGGGTGTGCGGCCATCTGGAGGGCGGCACGCAGGACGTACGCCGTTGCTCCGACCAGGCTGGCGACTCCCAACGTGAGCGAGCCGATCCACAACGTCAGGCCGGTACGCGGGTGGGCGAAGGCCCAGGTGCGGCCGTACAGCTGGGTCGGGAAGACCCAGGAGCACAGGAGCCCGCCGACGACGAGCGCGGCCGCGATGACCAGCACCATGCCGTCATCGCCCTCGTCGGCCGCGGCGCCGGTCGATCGCCGCGCGCAACACGTCGAGGTCGGCGGCGTCGAGGGCGCCGGCGAACTGGGTCAGCGCGCTGTCGCGGTCGTCGCTGCGCAGCAGGGTGTCGAGCATCGAATGAGCGGCGCCCTCGGGCGTCGAGGGCGCAGGGGAGAAGAGGTGTTCCCCGGTGGGCCCGCTCGCCCGCTGCACGCTGCCCTGCGCACGCAGGCGCTCCAACACGGTCAATGTGGTGCTCAGGGCAGGCACATGCGCCTTCTGGTCGAAGCGCTGCCGAACCTGGTGCGCCGTGAGCGGTTCCTCGGCGTGGACGAGGATCTCCAGGACGGCCGCCTTGAGGGCGCCGTGCGGTCGCCGGCCAGGTGTCGTTGTCGAAGACATGTCACTGGGTACTCTACGGCCGGCGACTGCCGGTGGCGTCCGTGGCTGACCGGGTCTCAGCCCAGGTCGAGAGTGGACTCGAGGTGGAGACACAGCTCGCGGACGCAGTCGTCCAGCGACTCGCCGGACTCGCGGTGCAGCATGCCGAGACTGAGTTCGGCGACGAGAAGGGCACCGCCGGCCAGCTCGCCCTCGTCGCCGAATGAGGTCAGCAGCTCGCGGGCTCCGACATCGTCGCCGCGCCCCCGAGCGGCGACGATGCCTGCCACGCGCTGCGCGGCGTCGACGACCGGCGCGAGTTGCTCGCGCCGCTCTGCGGCATTCACAGGATCAGTCCGGGAGTCTGGGTGCGGGCCCGCTCGAAGCGGGCCTGTACGTCGGCCCAGTTGACGATGTTCCACCAGCCCTTCACGAAGCCGGTCTTGTCGTTCTTGTACTGCAGGTAGTACGCGTGCTCCCACATGTCGAGCATGAGCAGCGGGACCATGCAGATCGGCACATTCCCCTGGTGGTCGAAATGCTGGATGACGTACGGCCGTTGCGCGACGACGTCCCAGGTGAGCACCGACCAGCCGGAGCCCTGTACACCAAGGGCATTCGCCTCGAAGTGCGCGCGGAAGGAGTCGAAGCCGCCGAAGTACTCGTCGATGACCTGGGCGAGCTCGCCGGTCGGCTTGTCGCCGCCGTCGGGCGACATGTTGGGCCAGAAGACCGAGTGGTTGACGTGGCCGCCGAGGTGGAAGGCGAGGTTCTTCTCCAGCGTGGACAGGGATCCGAAGGAGCTCTGGGCGCGTGCCTCCTCCAGCTGCTCGACGGTGGAGTTGATGCCGTTGACATAGGTGTTGTGGTGCTTGTCGTGGTGGAGCTCCATGATCTCGCCGGAGATGTAGGGCTCGAGTGCGCCGTAGTCGTAGGGCAGGTCAGGCAGGCTGTAGATGGCCATGGGTCCCCTTGTTGCCGTCGTATTGTTATTGCGAACTATTTGCAATAACAATACGACAAGGAGTCACTCCGGTCGACCCGGGGTGTCGCGAATCAGCGGAGATCGGCCAGCCAGGCAAGGGCATCGGCCACCGAGTGCACGGTCGGTACGCCGTCCGTCGGCTCGGGGCGTCGTACGACGACGACCGGTACTTCGAGCAGCGCGGCGGCCTGCATCTTCGGCCAGGTGTAGGTGCCGCCGGAGTCCTTGGTGACGAGGACATCGGATCGATGCAGGCGCATCAGGTCGAGTTCGCCCGGCAGTGTGTACGGCCCGCGGCTGGTCAGCATGGTCCATGCCGGGGGCAGGTCGAGGTCGGGGGAGTCGACGACGCGGGCGAGCGCGGCATGGTCGTGCAGGGAAGGCACGAAGCGGCCCAGCTCCTGACGGCCGACCGTGAGGAAGGGCCGCTCGCCGAGGGTGGCCGCGACGGAGGCCGCCTCCTCGTGGTCGTCGACGTACCGCCAGACCGGATCGGGCTGCCAACCCGGACGCTCCAGCCGCAGCAGGGGAATCTCGGTGCAGGCGGCCGCCGCGTTCGCGCTCATGCCGGCGGCGAAGGGATGGGTCGCGTCGATTACCACGTCGTAGTCGGCCAGCGCGCGACGCAGGCCCTCGACGCCTCCGAAACCGCCGATGCGCACCCGGCCGACGGGCAGCCGCGGTCGGGCGACGCGGCCGGCCAGGGAGCTCGTGACAGTGATGCCCTCGTCGACCAGCCGTGCGGCCAGGTCGCGTGCCTCGCCGGTGCCGCCCAGGATCAGCACCCTCATCGGCCCGCCCCCGGCGGCAGCAGCGGCAGGCCGTCGGGTGCGCCCGCGCGGGCGAGGCTGAGCAGGGCGTCGACGTCGAGATGCCGCTCGACCAGATCGC
>JASLCW010000412.1 GCA_030151765.1 Marmoricola sp. | reverse complement strand
GCCGAGTACTTGCCGGGCGCGGCGGCGCGTCACGTCCGCGGGGCGTTGCCCCGGATGGAGGAGGGGGCGGCGAACCGCCCGCCGGGCAGCCGCACCACGCTCGGCGCCCAGATCTCGGAGAGGCGGCGTTGCCCGGCGATCCGGGTCTGCGCCCACTCCGGGGCCATCGGCAGCGCATCCGGGATCGTCGCGCCGCCCGGCCCGGTCACCGTCCAGTGCCTCAGGTCCCGCGACACGAGGACCGGCAGGTCAAGGTTCGCGGTGGTCGTCGCGAAGGCGAACCACCGGCTGCCGACCCTCAGGATCGACGGGTCCGGGAAGTCGCCGCGGTAGGACGAGTCGAGCACATAGGCGTCCTGGCCGATCGGCGCGGGACGTGCCTGTACCGGCGTCACCTCCGCCAGGAAGGACAGAGCGACGAGGACGATCAGGACCCGGGACCAGACACGCACGGGCGCCATCGTCTCTCATCCGCCGGATTTCCGGGTCCGATTCGGCCCGGCGAGTCCGCATCCTGCGGTCTGGGAGAATGGCAGGCGTGAGCCAGCCACCCGTCCGTCGCCCCCGTCACCTGATGGACCCGGACAATCCCCGGCCGCCGCGCCCGCAGCGCATGCAGATGGGGCTGAGCCAGGTCCAGAAGTGGGTGCTGACCATCATCGCGGTCGGCGTCATCGGCCTGCACTCAGCCGCCATGGCTGCGGCGCCACTCACCTACTCGTCCGGCGTACCGGGTGCGAAGCAGGCACTGCTGGTGATCTCGGGACTCTTCGGCATGGTCGCCGTCGGGATCGCCCGGATCATCCACAAGAAGTCGGTACTGACTCCACTGCTGATCCTGGGCTGGATCCCGGCGATCGTCTTCGCCTTCGTCTACTTCGGATGAGCCCCGGTCACCGGACCGTACGAATCAGCTTCTTGTTGACGAATTCCTCGATGCCGTAACGGCCCAGCTCGCGGCCGAAGCCGGAGCGCTTGATGCCGCCGAAGGGCAGCTCGGCACCGTCGAGCATCACACCGTTGACGAAGACCATGCCCGCGTCGATCGCATTCGCGACCCGGGTGGCCTGCTCGGGGTCGGTGGTGAAGAGATAGGAGCCGAGGCCGTACGCCGTGTCATTGGCCAGCTCGATCGCCTCCTCCTCGGAGCCGACCTTGAAGACCATGCCGACCGGGCCGAAGAGCTCCTGGCGGTAGACGTCGTCGCCCTTCTTCACTCCGGTGAGCACACCCGGAGCCACGAAGGCGCCCTCGGAGCGACCTTCGCTGGCCAGCGAGGCACCCTGCTCGACCGCGCGGTCGACCTGGGCGCGGATGGTGTCGGCGGCGCGCGTCGACGAGAGCGGTGCGATGCCGTCGGAGGCGGCGAGCAGCGCGGTGGTGAACTTCTCGACGAACTCGTCGTAGATGCCCTCGGCGACGATGAAGCGCTTCGCGCCGTTGCAGACCTGGCCGGCATTGTCGAGACGGGCCGCGGCAGCATCGGCGGCGACCGCGTCCAGGTCGTCGGTCGACAGCACGATGAAGGGATCGGAGCCGCCGAGCTCGAGGACGGCCTTCTTCAGGTTGCGGCCGGCGATCTCCGCCACGGCGGCGCCGGCACGCTCGGAGCCGGTCAGCGAGACGCCCGCGAGGCGCGGGTCCGCGATCATGTCGGCGACCTGGTCGTTGGTCGCGTAGATGTTGACGTAGGCCCCTTCGGGGAAGCCGGCGTCGTGCATGATCGCGGCGATCGCGGCGGCCGACTCGGGACACTGCGGCGCGTGCTTGAGGATGATCGCGTTGCCGACGATCAGGTTGGGGCCGGCGAAACGAGCGACCTGGTAGTAGGGGAAGTTCCACGGCATGATCCCCAGCAGCACGCCGTACGACGAACGCCGGATCACCGCGGTGCCCTCACCGTCGAGCAATTCGATCGGCTCGTCCGCGAGGAAGCCCTCGGCCCGGTCGGCATAGAACTCGTAGATCGCCACCGAGAAGTCGACCTCGCCGAGCGCCTCATCCAGCGGCTTGCCCATCTCGCGCTGGATGATCGCGGCGAGCTCCTCGCGACGCTCGGTGTGCAACTCGGCGACCCGGCGGATCTTCGCGGCCCGCTCCGCGACGGTGGTGCTGCGCAGCCAGCCCCGCTGGGCCTCGGTCGCAGTCGCCAGGGCAGCCTCGACATCGGCCGCGGTCGCGGTCGGGTAAGTCCTCAGAACCTCGCCGGTGGCGGGGTTGGTGACGGCATAGGTCTCAGTCATGCGTGTGCTCCCGTTTTCGTCCTCGACAAGTCTGCGTCGATCGTAGCGACCGGGATCACACGGCGCTCAGCTGCAGTGCCCTTCCAGGGGCAAGGCCACCGGCGTCCCCGAGGTCGCGACGAGAGCGGTGACCTGCGGGTCCGCGGCGAGCGCTCTCCGGGCACGATGCAGGCGTACCCGCGCCGTCGCCGGACGAAGACCGAGGACCACCGCGATCTCCGCGGGCGCGAGGCTCTCCCAGACGGAGAGCCGCAGGATCTCCTGGTCGGCCACGGGCAGGCGGCTCAGGGCCGCGGACACGGCCCGCGCCCTGGCCTCGTCCGGTGACAGCGCCGCGACTCCGGGCAGGGACGCCAGCTCCTCGACCAGTTCGCCCTCCCGGCGGCGCCGGCGCTGGTCGGCGACGAGCAGCTTCCGGGCGATACCGAAGAGCCATGCCCGGCGGAGCACGGGCGACGGCAGGTCGCCCCGGCGTCGCCAGGCGATGGCATAGGCCTCCGCGACCAGGTCCTCGGCGTCGCCCGTCGTACGTCGCCGCACGAAGCCGAGGACATCGCGCACCGTCGACCGGTAGAGCTCCTCGAACTCCTCGGCGGTGATCGCCCGGCTCACCTCAGCGGCCGCCGGACATCGGGTTGGCCTCCGGAATGTCGGGGACCAGTCCAGGGCTGCAGTAGGCGTCCTCCGCCGACAGGATGGCCGCCACTGCCGCGCGGTCGCCGCCCTGCACGGCCTTCCCGAGCGGAGCCAGCCAGTAGAAGAGGCTCTCGTCGCGCACCCGGCGGGTGTGCTTCTTCTTGGTCTTGGCGTCGATCAGGGTGATGGTCTGAGTCCGGTTGTACGGCGCGGGGTCCACAGCCGTCACGGACGGCCACGTCGGCGCCTCGAGGATCGTCCGGACCGCTTCGTCGCGCGCTGCGATGTCGCCGGTCGCGGTGGCGGCTGCCCACCGGTTCGACCAGGCGCACACCGCGGCCTTGGCGACCCAGCTCTGCACGGCACCGGTCGCGGTCAACGACTCACCGGGCCGGGCGCCGGCCTGGTCGTCGACCTGGTCCTGGATCGCGATCGCGCGCGAGCGCGCATCGGGGAAGGGGATCTTCCTGGTCGCTTTCGCAATGACCCGCCCGTAGTCGGAGCCAGCCGGGTCCAGGCGCTCCCCCGGACCGCCCTGGCGCAGGTCGTGGACGTCCACCGGCCCCTTGCCGGTGTGGGCGCTGTAGAACTGGGCCGTGGCGACGCCCGCGGAGCCGAGGACCACGGCACCGACGGCGGCGCCCACGGTGATCCGCAGCGCCCGCCGGTGTGGCCGGTGTCGGCGATCCATGTCCGCACTCACGCGCGTCCACAGCCCCTCGACCTCCGCTTCGGTGGGCTCGGAGGTGCCGGGGGCCAGTTCGGAGAGCAACAGGTCGTGCTCGGTGGTCCACGAGGAGGGCTGCATCGGGGTTCTCCCGTCGAGTTGACGTCGGTTCACCCTGTACATGTCGCCGCGTTACACGGCCCCGCTCTCAGACGCCGAAGGTGTGCCGCAGCGGATAGCCGCTGACGCCGTCCTCGGTCTTCGTCGCCAGGATCTGGTGCAGCTGGATCTCGTTGGTGTCGAAGCCCATCCGCGAGCCGGCCATGTAGAGGCCCCAGACGCGTGCGGTGCCGATGCCGACCTCGGCGACGCACTCGTCCCAGTTGTCCACGAGGTTCTTGTTCCAGCCGGCCAGGGTCTTCGCGTAGTGCGGCCGCAGGTTCTCCTCGTGCCACACCTCGAGCCCGGCATCCTGCACCTCGGCGATCATCCGGCCCGAGCCGGTCAGCTCGCCGTCGGGGAAGACATAGCGGTCGATGAAGGCGCCGGTCCGGGTGTCCTGGTTGTGCGGACGCGTGATCGAGTGGTTGAGCAGCCGGCCCTGCGGGCGCAGCCGGTCACGCAGGAAGGAGAAGTACGACGCATAGTTGTCGACACCGATGTGCTCGGTGAGACCGATCGAGCTGACCGCGTCGAAGCCGACCTCGTCGACCTCGCGGTAGTCGAGGTGGCGCACCTCGGCCCGGTCGTCGAGACCCTCTTCCTTGATCTT
>JASLCW010000389.1 GCA_030151765.1 Marmoricola sp. | reverse complement strand
TGCCGGCCTCTTCGGCGTACGACGTGTCGAAGACCTCGACCGAGTACTTGTTGCGCTCGGCCCAGCGGGTGTACATCCGCAGCAGCATCTCGGCGAAGTCGGCCGCGTCGACGCCGCCGGCGCCGGAACGGATGGTGACGATCGCCTCGCGGGCGTCGTATTCGCCGGAGAGGAGGGTGCGCACCTCGAGCTGCTCGACGGACTTGTGGATCCGGTCCAGCTCGGCGTCGGCCTCGGAGAGCGAGTCCTCGTCGCCCTCCTCCTGCGCCAGCTCGACGAGGACGCCGAGGTCCTCGATCCGCGACTCGAGACCGGTGTAGCGCTCGAGCTCACCCTGGAGCGCGGAGAGCCTGCCGGTGACGCGCTGCGCGTTCTCCTGGTCGTCCCAGAGGTCCGGCGCCGCCACCTGCTCACCGAGCGAGGCGATCTCGGCGCGCATGCCGTCGAGATCGAGCACCTTCCCGATGGTCTCCATCGTGGAGTTCAGTTGCTTGATCTCGGCGTCGAAGTCGCGTGTGGCCACGAGGAGACAGCCTACCGTCGGACTTCCACGACCGACGCGGCGTGGCCGGTCACCACGCTTCCGCTGACGCCCGGCACCGGGATCGGGAGGCGCAGCGGCAGCCGTACGTCGACCTCGACGACCCGCTCGCGGGTATGCACCTCGAAGCCGATCCCGGGCAGGTGCGCGTCCGCGACGGAGCCGGCGGCGTACCGCGTCGCGACCACCGGGTCGATCACCGCGCGCTCGTCGAGTCCACCGACGTAGGCCGCCGCCCCCTCCAGCCCCTCCGTCGCGGCCAGCGCCGCCGCATCGGCGATCGAGTCCAGCCGCTGCCGGACCAGGAAGGCCGCGGAGGCATCGATCACGACCGCCAGCAGGACGGCCACCACGAGGGTGAAGCCGATGACCATCGGCGTGATGCTGCCGCTCTCGTCACGCCTCACGGGCGACCCTCCCGGAACTCGCCGTAGGGCGCCGCGTGCTCGGACTCGATGTGGAGGCTCGGCCGGCCGCCACCGAAGAGGGCAGGCGCGAACGGCAGCGGCACCTGACCCCACACCCGGACACTGACCACCGAACCCGGCGACAGACAAGCCGAGGGTCGTGGTCGGCAACGCACCCGAAGATGCGGGGTGACGTCGATGCGCTGGTCGGCGAAGGCCAGCCGCACCGCCAGTTCCGCACGCGCCCGCCCGGTGACCTGGTCGGGCGCGGTCAGGAAGGCACGGCCCGCGATCCGGGCCGCATCGGCGGCCGCGAAGGCCGCCCGCTGCGCCGCGAAGACGGTGAGGACGACGTAGACCAGCGGCACCATCAGGAGCAGCGCCAGCCAGCAGAACTCGACCAGCGCCGTCCCCGACTCACTGCTCCTCCGCGATCGCGTGACCGGTGACCTCGAAGGAGACGCCGGGGCCGAGGAGCCCGAGGGTCGGCACCTCGGCACGCACCCGTACGACGACCGTCCGGAGCCCGTCGACGATCTCCCACCCGGCCCGGACCTGGTCGGCATAGCGGCCCGCGAGTGCTGAGCCGATCTGTGCGCGAGCACGCGCAGCGCCGTCGACCGGACGGCGATCGATCGTCGCCCCGTAGCGGGCTCCCTCGGCGGCGGCCGCCGCAAGGGTGTTGCGTACGTGCAGGACCAGGGCGACCTGGACGATGCCGAGAACGAACGGCACCAGCACGATCGTGACGAGGACGAAGTCGACCACCGCCGCACCCCGGTCACCCCGTGACCGACGACAGCGCATGGCTCAGCATCGCGACCAGTTGCGGTTTGGCGATCGCCCACAACGCGGTCGTGAGACCCGCGGTCATGATGGTCACCAAGACCCACCCAGGGACATCTCCACGCTCCTCACGAGCCCACCGCCATTGCTTCATCTCGACCCCTCTGTTCATTCAGACGACCATCCGCAGCCCGACGAAACCCGGGAAGAAGGCGAAGACCACGACGGTCGGGAGCACCAGGAAGACAACCGGGAGCATCATCAGCACCTCCTTGCGTGCGCTGGCCTCGATCAACTCCCGGCGGCCCGCCTCGCGTACATCGGCCGCCTGAGCGTGCAGCACCTCCGCGAGCGGGGTTCCGCGGTCGACGGCGATGGCGACGGACTCGGCGAAACGGGCCAGGACGGGCAGACCGGTGCGGGCCGCCAGCGCGTCGAAGGCCTCGGTGACCGACGAGCCGGTCCGCACCTCTCCCAGCACCCGGCCGAGTTCGTCGCTCAAGGCGCCCCGCGAACGTGAGACGACCCGCTGCAGCGCGCCGACCGGTCCTTCGCCGGCAGCAACAGCGAGCGCGAGGAGCGATGCGAAGGCGGGGAACTCGGCCAGCATCGCCCGCTCCCGGCGGGCCACCTCGCTGGTCAGCCGGTTCTCGCGGAGCAGCACGCCGAGAGCTCCGGCGAAGCAGCAGCAGACGAAGAGCGGCACCGTTCGATCCGGCTCCTCGAAGGAGATCAGTCCGGCCGGGATCGCCGCGAGGGCGAAGGCCGACGCGCCCCAGACCGCCTGCGAGACACGGAAGTCGTGGACGGTCATGACGGAGCCGTTGCGCACCAGGCGCCGGCGTACGGACTGGGCACCGCCGAGGATCCGGTCGACGGCGTCAGCACCCCACCGAGCCGTCGTACCCGCGATGCCACCGGCGAAGGAGTGCGGCAGGCCCGCCCCGGGAAGCCGTCCGGACTGCGGCAGATCGCGGAGATAGACCGTCACCCGCCGGGCGAATCGGGAGCGCGCCGCGCCGGCGATGCCGGCCAGGACGAGGCAGGCTCCGAGGCCGAAGCCTCCGCCGACCAGCGCACCCGCGATCACTGCAGCACCCGCTGCTGGACGGGCAACCTGCCGAGGCGCAGCATCAGCCGGTAGGCGACGACTCCGATGCCCGCGCCGCCCAGGAGGACGAGCGTCCCGGTGGTTGTTGCATAGCGGTGGATCACCTCGGGCTGGAAGCAGAGCAGTCCCAGCACCAGCCAGGGCGCCGCCACCGAGAGCCGCGCACCATTGACCACCCACGCCTGACGGGCCTCGAGCTCCGCCCGGGTGCGGGCATCGTCGCGCAGCCAGGAGGACAGCGTGCGCAGCAGCCGCCCGAGATCGCTGCCGCCGACCTCGCGGGCGATGCGCAAGGACTCGATCACCTGGTCACCGACCGGATCGGCGAGCCGCGCCTTCAACCGATCGAGCGCCTCACCGAAACGCCCACTCGCCTCGTAGTCATGAGCGAAGGCAACGAAGGCCGGGCGCAGCGGAGCAGGCCCCCGATGCCCCAATGCGGCAAGGCCCTCGGGCAGGGACAGGCCCGCGCGGACCGCGGAGGAGAGGTGGTCGATCGACTCGGGCCAGGCCTCGGCGTACTCACGATGTCGGCGCCGCGCACGACCCCGCAGCCAGGTCACCGGCGCCCACGCCGACAGGCATCCGAGGACGAGAGCGACCGGCGCCGTCCGCGAAACCAGCCCGGCGACCAGCGCGCCGAGGAGGCCGGAGCAGGCACAGGCGGCGACTAGGATCGTCGTACCGACTGCGGGCAGGCCGGCGTCATCCAACAGGCTCCGCAGCCGCCCGCGCGGGGGCACGGTCCGGGCACGCGGGCTCGTCGCGGCGAGCACCAGGACGGCGCCCAGACCGAAGCACAGCCCGACGACCGCGCCCATCAGACGGCCTCGCGGAGCAGGCCGAGGACGTCGATACCGCAACGCTCGAAGGACTCCAGCCGCGTCGGTACGCCGGAAGCGCGCACCAGGCCGGCGCCCCGGCGTACGAAGAGCGGCTCGATCTCGATCACCTCGTCCTCGATGCGGCCCGGCACCGAGACGATCTCGTCGACCGTGCGCCGCCCGTCCCCGTCGATTCCGAGGTGGACGACGATGTCGACCGATGCCGCGACCGTCGGGAGCACGAAGCGCACCGAGATGTTCTCCCCCGCGAGCAGGGGCAGTGTGCACATCTTCACGAGTGCCTCGCGCGCACTGTTGGCGTGCAGCGTCGCCATGCCGGGAAGGCCCGAGTTGAACGCCAGCAGCAGGTCGAGACACTCAGCCGACCGAACCTCACCGACGACGATCCTGGTCGGCCGCATCCGCAGCGCCTCCCGGACCAGGTCGCGCAGAGTAACCGTCCCAGTTCCCTCGAGTCCGGCCTGCCTGGTCTGAAGATTGACCACGTCGGGATGGTCGACGAACAGTTCGGTGACCTCCTCCACCGTGATGATCCGGCCCGTCCCCGGCACCGCATCGACCAGGCAGTTCAGCAGCGTCGTCTTGCCCACATGGGTTCCGCCGGCGATCAGCACATTCAGCCCCGCCTGCACGACCGCCCTCAAGAAGTCAGCGGCCGCAGCGGTCAGCGAGCCGAGCGCCACCAGGTCGTCGAGACTGCCCGCGCGCGCCAGGAATTTCCTGATGTTCACCGCCGCGAAGCCTCTGCTGATCCCTTCCAGCACGACGTGCAACCGGTGCCCACCGGGCAACATCGCATCGACGAAAGGGCTGCTCAGGTCGAGGCGCCGGCCGCTCGCCTTCAGCATCCGCTCCACCAGCTCCGCGACCTGCTCACGATCGAGGATCACGTCGGTCAGCTCGTGCCGGCCACGTCGCGCCACGAAGACCCGGCTCGGCTCGTTGATCCAGATCTCTTCGATCTCCGGGTCGTCCAGGAAGCGCTGCAGCGGCCCGAAGCCGCAGACGCCGGCGAGCAGTTCGTCCGCGACCGGGGTCCGATCGGAGATCGGCTCGACCACGCCCGTCAGGGCCTGGTCGTTGTGACGGTCGATGACGAGATCGGCGAGCCGTCGTACGGCATCTGCTTCGCGCTGCGGGTCGACGCCCTCCGCCCTGATCAGCTCGCGCAGATCGGCGTCGAGTCCCGGCAGCAGCGCGTTGCCTGCGGGTGGCGCTGGGGGTGTCGGCGCGGAGGTCATGGGCACCATCTCCCCCGCTGTCGTTGCGGCCAATCGGGTGCAGGCGGTGGGGCCGTTGCTCCGGTTGTGGGGGCGCCGAGATTTGTGATGGAAGTGACAAGTTTCTGCTGTCCTTCGGGTCGCAGGACGGGGGTTGCGGCGCGTTCCCGGGCCCGGGTCTTCTCCGGTCACCGGAAGGCGCAGCGACGGGACCGGGCGCTCGCCGGCTTGGGCTGATTCCCGGCTCACGGTCGGCGGTCGCGATTTCCGTTTGTTATGGGGGTGACAAGTTTCTGCCCTCCCGGCAACATCACCCGGCCCGATCGCCCAGACTCCCTTCACGCTCGTACATATGTGCGGAAGAATGAAGGGCATGAGCTACTCCCCGCCCGCGCCCTCCGATGACACCGAGCAGTTGCTCGCGCGTGCCGAGGCCAACCACGCTGCCCGGCGTGCCGCGGAGGCCGAGCAGTTGCTGATCGCGCGGGAATGGGCACTGGCGTATGCGGTCTCTCCGGCCGAGGTGGCTCGGGACGGTGTGTCGCATACGCGCCAGTTGGGGGCTGTGG
>JASLCW010000325.1 GCA_030151765.1 Marmoricola sp. | reverse complement strand
CGGCGAGTTCCTCCTTGCGCTCGTTGAGCAGTTCGCGGAAGCGGAAGACGACCTGGGTGCGCTTGGTGATCGAGGTGTTCGCCCAGGCGACGGCGGCGTCGTTGGCCGAGGCGATGATCGCGTCGGCGTCCGCGACGTCGGCGAAGGCGACGGTGGCGGTCACCTGGCCGGTGGCGGGATTGGTGACGTCACCGGAGTTGCCGGAGTTGCCGGCGAACTCCAAGCCGTCGAGCCAGTGGGGGACATGCGAAGCGGACGCAGAAGCGGACTGGGTGGTCATGGACGTCAGCCTGCCCTCGAGTGAGAGCTGGCGCACAGTGACGAACTGTCGCCTCTTCCGCATTCATGATTACAATTCGTCACCATGCTCCCCACGCTGCGCGGCATCCTCGGCTCCGCCGTGCTCCGGGTCGGCGAGCCCGAGGTCCTCAGCGGCGAGGACCGGCTCTCCCGTCCGGTGCGCTGGGTGCACGTCACCGAGGTGCGCGACGTCGCCGGCCTCCTGGCCGGCGGCGAGCTGGTGCTGTCCACCGGCCTGCCGCTGGTCGGCGGGGGCGGCGAGGCGTACGTCGAGGGCCTGGTCGCGGCCGGTGCCGCCGGACTGGTGATCGAGCTCGGACCGACCCTGCCCGCGGTCCCCGACGACGTGATCACCGCCGCCCGCGCCGCGCACTTCCCGTTGATCGTGCTGCGCGCCCCCGTCCGGTACGTCGAGCTCACCGAGGAGGTGCACCGCGCGATCGTCGCGGAGCAGTACGACTTCGTGGACTTCGCCCGATCGGTGCATGAGGTCTTCACCGCGCTCAGTCTCGAGGGCGCCGACCCCGCCCGCATCGTCTCGTCGACCGCGGACCTGTGCGGCTCGTCCGTCGTGCTCGAGGACCTGGCCCGGCATGTGCTCGCGCATGCGGCTCGTGGCCGGCCGGCATCGGGCCTGCTGGCGGACTGGCCGGAGCGCTCCCGTCGGCAGCCGGTCCGCGACGAGGTCGGACTGACCGGCCCCGAGGGCTGGATGACCGCGCCCGTCGGCGTACGCGCGAACTCGTGGGGCCGGCTCGTCGTACCCGATCCGCGGATGCCGCAGGAGCGGCTCGCGATGGTGCTCGAGCGCGCTGCCCAGGCGCTGGAGATGGGCCGGATGGCCGAGCGCGACCGGGCCGTCCTCGCCCTCCAGGCGCACGGCGGACTGCTCGGCGAACTCGCGCAGCGGCAGATCGGGGCCGAAGCCGAGGCGCTGTCGCGGGTGCAGGCGCTCGGCATCCGTCCCGCGGGCACGGTCGTGCCGGTCGTGGTCATGCGACCCCGGCGCGGGGACGAGGCGGGGGAGGACCCGGTCGACGCGCACGGTCGTACCCGCGGGCTGGCCGAGCGAGTGAAGGTCGCCGCGGAGCGCGCCGGCGTGCCCGCCGTCGTGGGTGTGCTCCAGCCGGGTCGCGTCGGTGTACTGCTCTGCCTGGCGCGCAACCAGCAGGAGACGGCGGTGCTCGACCGCCTCGCCGAACTGCTCGCGCCCGACCATGTCCTCGGCGTCGGCCGCTCGGCGTCGGAGATCCGTACTGCCGGTGCGTCTCTACCGCTGGCGCAACAGGTCGCCGAGGGGGCCGCCTCGCTGCCGGAGCGGCGCCGGACCTGGTTCCGCAATGTCGATCTCCGGCTCCAGGGGCTGGTCGCGCTGATCCATGACGACCGTCGCGTGCAGACCTTCGCCGAGGCCGAGCTCGGCCGGCTTCTCGAGCACGACGCGCACCACGGCACTGATCACGTCGCCCTGCTGCGGCAGTACGTGGCCGTCGGCGGCAACATGACCCGCCTCGCGGAGTCCAGCCATCGCAGTCGGCCCGCCCTCTACAAGCGTCTCGCCACGATCCAGCGGATTCTCGAGACCGACCTCAACGACCCGCCCTCGTACCTCTCCGTGGCCTTCGCGCTCCTGGTGTTCGATCAGTCGAGTGCTGCAGAGCGTCGGATCTGACGCTCCCCAGCACTCGACTCGGCGCGGCCGCGGGATAGCGTGCGCAACATGCATGAGGTCAAGGCAGTCATCGCCCGCACCAAGGGTGCCCCCGTCGAGCTCACCACCATCCATGTCCCGGACCCGGGTCCGGGCGAGGCGCTGGTGAAGGTGCAGGCCTGCGGCGTCTGCCACACCGACCTGCACTACCGCGAGGGTGGCATCAACGACGACTTCCCCTTCCTGCTCGGTCACGAGGCCTCGGGCATCGTGGAGGCCGTCGGCCCCGACGTGACCTCGGTGGCGCCCGGGGACTTCGTGATCCTCAACTGGCGTGCGGTCTGCGGTGAGTGCCGGGCCTGCCAGCGCGGTGACCTGCAGTACTGCTTCAACACGCACAACGCCACGCAGAAGATGACGCTGCCCGACGGCACCGAGCTCTCGCCGGCTCTCGGCATCGGGGCCTTCGCCGAGAAGACTCTTGTCGCTGCCGGACAGTGCACCAAGGTCGATCCGTCGGCGCGCCCGGCCGCCGCCGGCCTCCTCGGTTGCGGCGTGATGGCCGGCATCGGTGCGGCCATCAACACCGGAGCGATCACCCGGGGCCGGTCCATCGCGGTGATCGGCTGCGGCGGCGTCGGTGTCGCCGCGATCGCCGGATCGGCGCTGGCCGGCGCCTCGCCGATCATCGCCGTCGACATCGACCCCAAGAAGCTCGAGACCGCCGCCCGCATGGGCGCCACGCACACGGTCGACTCCTCGAAGGTCGACCCGGTCGAGGAGATCAAGCGGATCTGCGCCGAGACCTACGCCGGTGCCGATGGCGCCGACGTGGTCGTCGAGGCCGTCGGCCGACCGGAGACCTGGAAGCAGGCCTTCTACGCCCGCGACCTCGCCGGGACCGTCGTACTCGTCGGCGTACCGACTCCGGACATGAAGGTCCCCGACCTTCCGCTCATCGACGTCTTCGGCCGCGGGGGTGCCCTCAAGTCCAGCTGGTACGGCGACTGCCTGCCGAGCCGCGACTTCCCGATGCTCATCGACCTCTACAAGCAGGGGCGTCTCGACCTCGACGCCTTCGTGACCGAGGAGATCGGCATCGACGACGTGGAGGCCGCCTTCGAGCGCATGCACCACGGGGACGTACTCCGCTCGGTGGTCGTGCTCTGATGCCCGCGCGTATCGACCACGGCGTCACCAGCGGCACCTTCAGTCTCGACGGCCAGACCTTCGACGTCGACAACAATGTCTGGGTGATCGGCGACGACACCGAGTGCGTCGTCATCGACGCGCCGCACGATGTCGAGGGGATCCTCGGGGTGGTCGGCGACCGGAGGGTCCGGGCGATCGTGTGCACGCATGCGCACGACGACCATGTCCGGGTCGCACCCGCGCTGCGAGAGCGGGTCAACGAGGGCTCCGGCGCGCCGATCCTGTTGCACCCCGACGACCGGCCGCTCTGGGAGCTGACCCACCCCGACTACCTCTGGGACGTGGACCTCTCCGACGGCCAGAAGATCGCCGTCGCCGGCACCGAGCTCGAGGTGCTGCACACACCCGGCCACGCCCCCGGTGCGGTCTGCCTGTACGCCGCCGACCTCGGCTGCGTCTTCACCGGCGACACGCTCTTCCACGGCGGTCCCGGTGCCACCGGCCGGTCCTTCTCCGATGCCGACCTGATGGTCGAGTCGATCCGCGCCCGCCTCTTCGCGCTCCCCGACGACACGGTCGTCCACACCGGCCACGGTGAGGACACCACCGTCGGCGCGGAGAAGGCTCGCCTGGGTTCGAACTGATCGGTGCCGGTCAGACGGCGCCGGGGGCGAGGGTGTGCATTCCCAGGTCCGCTGCCGCCTGGAGCAGCCGGGCGTCATAGGTGACCAGCTGGTCGACGCCGAGCCGGAGCGCGGCGGCGAGATGGATCGAGTCGAGCGAGCGGAGGCCGTCGCCCGGAAGGAGTCCGGCCTCACGGAAGAGTGAGGGCGGTACCTCGTGCAGTGAGACACCTTCGAGCAAGGTCGTCACTGCCGTCTGCGTCAGTGCCTGGTCGCGCGCCACTGCGCGGCGCAGCTCCGTCTCGAGAGGATAGGCGGCGACACAGAGGGGCTGGGCCTCCTCGAAGGCTTCG
>JASLCW010000369.1 GCA_030151765.1 Marmoricola sp. | reverse complement strand
GGCGCCCGCATCAGCGCGACGCTCCCGGTGATCGCCGCGGAGAACCGGCCGTCATGACGGAGATCTCGCGGCGCCGCCTGCTCGGCTGGACTGGTGGCGCCGGCGCGACCGGTCTCGTCGCCGGCCTGGCGGGAGGCTTCGCCGCCGAGCGGGGCGACCCCTTCGGCGCCCCCGACACCGGTGCCGACCGGCTCCGCCCCTACGACGAGGTGCTGACCGAGCACGCCCTTCCGCACGGCCTGGACAAGCCGGTCCCGGCTTTCGGCCAGGTGCTCACCTTCAATCTCAGCAAGGCGAACCGCAGCGACCCGACGCGGGCGAAGGCCGCGTCGGTCAAGGCGCTCACCTTCCTCGCCTCCCTCATCGGCGACAAGACCGCCGGCCAGGAGCAGCAGTCGGCTGCGGCCGCATCGCTGGGCAGTCGGCCGGCGAATCTCCAGGTGACGCCCGGCATCGGCGCGAGCCTGATCACCGCGTGCGGCCTCGAGGGACAGCGCCCGAAGGCGCTGATCGACCTTCCGGCCTTCGCCACCGACAAGCTCGATCCGGCTCTCTGCGGAGGCGATCTGCTCGTCCAGGTGGCCGCCGACGACCCGATGCGCCTGGCCGGCGCCGTCCAGAGCGTGCGCTCGGCGCTCCGGGGCGACTGGGCGATCGGCTGGTCGCGCTCCGGCTTCCGGATCACCTCGGCCGGGGCGGACGACCCCAAGGCCACGGTCCGCAACCTCATGGGCCATCGCGACGGTACGGCGAACTCCGTGCCGGGTTCGCCCTTGTGGACATCGACCGTCATCGCCAAGGACGCCGGCTGGATGCAGGGCGGCAGCTATGTCGTCGCCCGGCAGATCCTGATCGACCTCGACCGCTGGTTCCAGGAGTCGGAGACCTCGCGGGACAAGGTGATCGGCCGCGACACGGTCAGCGGCGCGCCCCTGGGCCGCAAGAGCGAACACCAGACCGTGGATCTCGGCGCGCGCGACAAGTCCGGCGGGCTCGCCGTACCGTTGCATGCGCACATCCGTCTCGCCGGAACGCAGTCGACCCTGGGTTCACGGATCTATCGCCGTGGTTGGAACTTCGACGACGGCGACACCTCGCAGGGTCGCCGAGCCGGCCTGATGTTCATGGCCTGGCAGGCCGACATCGCGCAGGGTTTCCTGCCCATCCAGAAATCTCTCGTCTCCGGGCACGACAGTCTGGGACAGTTCATCAGCCACATCGGCAGCGCCGTCTTCGCCGTACCCGCCCGGGGTGAGGACGACTATGTCGGTCAACGGCTCTTCGAAGCCTGAGCCACGAGATCAGCCACCAACGACAGGGAAGCTCCATGCAGTCACGACGCACACGCCTCTTCGCACGTACTCTCGCCGGCACCGGCGCCATCGCTGCCGGGCTGCTCCTGGCCGGTCCGGCCAGTGCACACGTGACCGTCGGCGGTACCGGCGCGACCCAAGGCGGATTCGGGGTGCTCACCTTCCGCGTTCCCACGGAGTCCGCGACCGCCTCGACCACCCGGGTGCAGGTCTCCTTCCCGGCAGCCACGCCGCTCGCCTACGTGTCGACGCAGCCCGTGCCCGGCTGGACCGTGAAGGTCCACACGACGAAGCTCACGACACCGCTGCAGACCGGCGACGGCACGGTCGACACCTACGTCGACTCGCTGACCTGGACCGCTGACAGCCCCGCCAGCGCGATCCACCCGGGTGAGTTCCAGCAGTTCAATGTCTCCGCCGGCCCGCTGCCGAAGGTCGCGGAGCTGGTGCTGCCGGCCACGCAGACCTACAGCGACGGCAGCGTGGTCCGCTGGAACGAGCGCTCCGCCGATGCGGCCGCCGAGCCCGAGCACCCGGCTCCCGTGCTGACCCTCGCCGCGGCGACTCCCGAGAAGGCGGCTGACACCGCCGAGTCGGCCGACAGCGACTCCACCCCCTCATGGCCGGGCTGGGTCGGCCTGGGTGCCGGCGCGATCGCGCTGGGGCTCTCGGGTCTCGCGCTGCGTGCTTCACGGTCGCGGTCCTGAACCGGATGTGAGGGTCATGAGCGCACGACGCCTGCTGGCCTGGCTCGGAGCGCTCGCGGCTGCCCTCGTCCTCGTTCTGCTCAGTGCCGCGCCCACCTGGGCGCACGCGACCCTCGTCGGCAGCAATCCGGCCGACGGCAGCCGCCTGGCCGAGGCGCCGGCGACCGTCGAGCTCACCTTCGACGAGCCCGTCCAACTCGTGCGGGGGAGTGCGCACGTCCTCAACGGCAGCCTCCAGATCGTCAACCAGCCCCAGCAGGCCGGTGCCTCCGGGGCCAAGGTCGAGATCCCGCTGCCGGCAAGCCTGCCGACCGGCGCCTATGTCGTCGTCTGGCAGGTGATCTCGGCCGATGGCCACAACATCGCGGGGAGCCTGCGCTTCGGCGTACGGACGGATGCCGATGCCGCCGCGGTCACCCCGAAGGAGCCGACGACCAGCGCCGCGGACCGCGCACACGACATCCTCGGTGGCTTCGGCAATGCTGCCGCGGTCCTCGTCATCGGACTCCCGCTCGCCCACCTCCTGGTGACGCGCCGACGGCCCGGGGCCCGGGTGCTGCCGCTGGTGCTGATCGGCGGTGTCATCGACATCTTCGTGTCGGCCGGGCTGATCTTCGTGGACGCTGCCCGGGCCACCGGCGCCGATGTCGTCAGCACGGCACCCTTCACCGCGGCTCAACTGGGCAATCACGGCCAGCAGATGCTGTGGCTGCGCATCCTCGGGGTGCTGGTCCTCATGGGCGGCCTGCTCTTCACGAAGAGACTCTTCGCCATCGCCGTGCCGCTCGCCGCCCTGGTTCTCGGCCATGCCTGGATCGGTCATGCCGCCGTCGGCTCGTGGCAGGCACTCGCGGTACTCGCCGCTGCCCTCCACCTCACCGCCGTGTGCGTGTGGATGGGCGGCCTGTTGCTGCTGATCACCCGCCAGCTGCCCGTCAGCGGCGATCCCGCGCTGACCGCGCGCTGGTCGCGCGTGGCCACCTGGTGCGTCGCCACGATCGCCGTCACGGGCATCGTCCAGGCCGTCCGGCAGGTGAGCCCGCTCGCCTCGCTCTGGTCCACGACGTACGGCGCGCTCGTGCTGGTGAAGGCCGGCCTGTTGCTCGTCATCGTCGGCATGGCCTTCACCCTGCGGAAGCGGCTGCGTCGCGGCGTCCTGGTTCTGCCGCTCGTCGGGCTCGAGATCTTCACCCTCGTGTGGGTGCTGACCGTCACCGGGGTGCTGCAGGCGCACGTGCCTGCCCGCGACGACTACGGCCCGCCGCTGGTCGCGCACGCACCACTAGGGGCCGACGATCTCCGGGTCTCGCTCACCAGCACTCGTCCCGGCCCCGTGACGATCCGGGTGAGCCGGCGTCACGACGGGGTCGGCGCTGCCCTGCAACAGCTGTCCGGCAGCCTCGTCGGCTCCGTGCAAGGCCCCGTCAGCCTGCCGCTGCGCTTCACCCGCGCCTCCGACGGTTCGTGGACCGCCCTCGGCAATCTCCCGGCCGCAGGACGGTGGCGGCTCCAGTTCAACGCCCAGCTGGACGCCGACCTGGCCTACGCCACGACGGTCAGCTTCAAGGTGTGGTGACCGGCTCGTAGTCCGACGCCTCGAAGCGGCTCGTGTCGCGCCGGTACTGGAAGGGCAGTTTCGGCCAGTTGCTCACGACGCGTCCGCTGGCCACCCGGTACCAGTTGTCGCACTTGGACCACACGCCGTCCACGAGCCGGGTCTGTACGTCGGCGTCGAAGGCCTCCTCGACCGCGCGACGGACCACCATCGTCCTGCCCGCAAGGGAATCAACCGCCTGCCCGATGTAGCGCGCCTGGCTCTCCAGCATGTAGATGATCGAACCCGAGCCGAGATTGGTGTTGGGGCCGTACATGATGAAGAGGTTCGGGAAGTCCGGCACGCTGATCCCCAGGTAGGCGCGGGCCCCCTCGCTCCACGCATCCTCCAGCCTCAGACCGCCGAGCCCGGTGATCTCCATCGGCGCCAGGAAGTCGGTGGCCTTGAAACCGGTGCCCCAGATCAGCACGTCGAAGTCGTGGTCGACACCGTCGGTGGTCCGGACTCCACCGGGCATGATCCGCTCGATGCCGGTCGTGACGAGCTCGGCATTCGGCCGGCACAGCGCGGGCAGATAGTCGTTGACGAAGAGCACCCGCTTGCAGCCGATCGGGTAGCTCGGCCACGCCCGCTCCAGAAGGCCCGGGTCCTCCGCACAACTGTGCTTCATGTGTGCGCGACTGGCCGCGGTGAAGACGCGCGCGAGTGCCGGGCTGTAGAGCAGCGCCACGCCGAGGCCCTCACTCAACCCGAACCAGGCGCCCCGCTCGGCCTTCTGGGTGAAGGGCAGCTTCTCGAAGACCTTGTGGTGCATCCCGGAGAACTTCGTGTCCATCCGCGGCAGCAGATAGGGCGCCGTCCGCTGGAAGACCGTCACCTGCTCGACGACGGGCTGGATCTTCGGCACGAACTGGACCGCGCTGGCGCCGGTGCCGATCACGCCCACGCGCTTGCCGGCCAGGTCGATGTCGTGGCGCCACTCGGCGGAGTGGAAGGACTCGCCGGCGAAGTCGTCGCGTCCCTCGATCGCCGGGTACGACGGCCGGGACAGTTGACCCACCGCCGGGATGAAGACATCCGCCTCGATGGTCTCGCCGTCGGCGAGGGCGATCTCCCAGCGCCCGCCCCGCCACGTCGCCCCCGTCACCCGGGAATTCACGCGCAGATGCCGGCGCAGGTCGTACTTGTCCACGACATGCTGGATGTAGCGCAGGATGTCCGGCTGCTCGGCGTACCGCCGCGGCCACCGCGGATTGGGTTCGTAGGAGAGCGAGTAGTACGGCGTCGGCACGTCGCAAGCCGCTCCCGGGTAGGTGTTGTCGCGCCACACACCGCCGACATCGGCTGCCTGCTCGAGGATCACGATGTCGTCGTGTCCCCGCCGCTTCAGCTCGTTCGCGATGGCGATGCCGCCGAAACCCGCTCCCACGATGACGATGCGCGCGCTACCCACGAGACCTGAATGTACGGTGGCCGGATGGCCCCTGCCGACCAGCTCCACGATCCGACCGCCGAGGTCGTCGACATCTGTCGCGATCTCCTCCGCATCGACACCTCCAACTTCGGGGACGACTCCGGGCCCGGCGAGCGCCTCGCCGCCGAGTACGTCGCCGGTTCGCTGGCGGAGGTCGGGATCGACTCGGAGCTCTACGAGTCCGCGCCCGGCCGCACGTCGGTGCTGGCCCGCTGGGGCGGCACGGAGGGTGAGCCCCTGCTGATCCACGGCCACCTCGACGTCGTACCGGCTCAGGCCGCTGACTGGTCGCGCCCGCCCTTCGCGGGCGAGATCGAGGACAGCTTCCTCTGGGGACGCGGCGCCGTGGACATGAAGGACTTCGACGCGATGCTGCTCAGCAGCATCCGCGCCCGGGCGCGTGCGGGAGCGGTCCCCACCCGTCCGCTGGTGCTGTGCTTCACCGCCGACGAGGAAGCCGGCGGCGCCGGGGGAGCGGGCTGGCTGGTCCAGAACCAGCCGGACTGGTTCGAGGGCTGCCGCACGGCCGTCGGCGAGGTCGGCGGCTTCAGTACGACGATCCGGGGTCGCCGGCT
>JASLCW010000279.1 GCA_030151765.1 Marmoricola sp. | reverse complement strand
GCAGAAGCTCGCCCAGGGGCAGCCCGGCCCCGAGGGCTCGGCGATGAAGCTGACCTTCGCACGGGTGAGTCAGCAGCTCTCCGGGCTGGAGCTGGAGATCCTCGGTGAGGACGGCCTGCGCTATTCGGACTGGACGATGGTGCGCCCCGAGAGGGTCGACTTCACCGGCCGCGACGCCGGCTATCGCTATCTGCGGGCCAAGGGCAACTCCATCGAGGGCGGCACCTCGGAGATCCTCCGCAATGTGGTCGCCGAGCGGGTGCTGGGGCTTCCCGGAGAACACCGCGTCGACAAGGACATCCCGTGGAAGGAGATCCCCCGATGACCGCGGCTCCCGATTTCGATCTGCTCCCCACCGAGGTGGAGGAGGACCTGCGCTCGACCGTCCGCGCTCTGCTCGCCGATCGCTGCGATCCGATCACGGTCACGGGCGTGTACGACGGTGAGCGCGCGATCGTCGCCGACCTCTGGAAGGCGCTCTCGGTGGAGCTCGGCCTCGCCGGACTGCTCGTTCCCGAGGAGCGCGGCGGGCACGGCGCCACCGCGCGTGAGGCGGCCGTCGTACTCCAGGAGCTCGGTCGTACGACGGCCCCGGTGCCCTTCCTCACCAGTGCGGTGATCGCGACGACGGTTCTGTCGGACTCCGATGCCGACCTGCTCACCGAGCTCGCCGAGGGCACCCGGACGGCCGCTCTGGTGGTGCCGTGGTCGGCCGATCCCGACGGCGTGATCCGCCCGGTTCGCAACGAGGGCTGCCGGCTCTTCGGCTCGGTGACCAGTGTCGCCGGGGCGATCGAGGCCGATGTCCTGCTGGTGCCCGTCGAGTCACCGGAAGGCCTGGAGATCCACGCGGTGGCGACTGCGGATGCGGTCGTCACTCCGGTCGTCTCTCTCGACATGACCAGGCAGCTGGCCGACATCACGCTCGAGGGAGCGGTGGGAATCCTCGTGCGGTCCGATGCCGAGGCCGCCGTCCGGACCGCCCTGCGGGCCGGTGCGGGCCTGCTCGCCTCCGAGCAGGCCGGGCTGGCCCAGTGGTGTCTCGAGGAGACCGTCGCCTATCTCAAGGTGCGCCGCCAGTTCGGTCGCGTCGTGGGTGGCTTCCAGGCGCTCAAGCACCGGCTGGCCGACCTCTACACCAGTGTCGAGTCGGCGAGCGCCGCCGCGCAGTACGCCGCTGCCGCGCTGGCGGAGAACGACGCGGACACGCGGATCGCGGTGGCGGTCGCCCAGTCCTACTGCAGCGATCTTGCCGTCCTCGCCGCCGAGGAGGCGGTCCAGTTGCACGGCGGCATCGGCATGACCTGGGAGCACCCCGCGCATCTCTACCTGAAGCGCGCCAAGTCCGACCAGATCGCGCTGGGGACGCCCGGCGTCCACCGCGCGACACTGGCCGGACTCGTCGACCTCACCTGCTGATCGGCTCAGAGAGCCGGGCCAGGGCAGCAATCGCCTGCGATCGCGATGCGGCGTCGAGCGAGGACAACGAGTGGTCGATGAGTTGTCGGTAGGAGTCCTTCTCGGCCTTGTAGGCGCGCTTTCCGGCGGGAGTCAGCGCCAACATGACGGTACGACGATCAGTGGGATGTCGCCGCCGCTCGATGTAGTTGTCGCGCTCCAACCGGTCGGCCAGGCTGGTAAGCGTCGAGGGAGTCAGGCGCAGGACCCGTCGGACGGCAAGGATGGATGTCTCACCGTTGAGGCCGAGCTCCTGGATCAGCATGCGCGCCCGCAGATCGAGCTGCGACTGGTGGCCGGACTCGATCGCATGCACCAGTCGCATCAGCGACTCGATTTCCAGATCGGTGGCGCCTGCATCCTGACTCGTCATGCTGCTTGACTCTACTGACTAGCGGACGTAACGACAGGATCAGAGCCGCCGCATCGCGGTGGTGGTGAGCACCAGCTCGCCGATCTCGTCGGAGGCATCCGTGTCGACCTCGGCCTCGATCACCCAGTCGTGATGGCCCTCGGGGTCCGCGATCGTCTGCCGCGCCTTCCAGGGCTTCCCGGTGGTGTCGACGTTGAAGTGCTCCGGGCCGCGGGCATCGGCGTCGATGCCGACCCGGTCGTGCTCGGTGTAGTAGTCCTCGATCGCGTCGTCCCAGGCCTCATCGGTCATCACGATCTCGCGCGGCGGTTCGAAGCGGGCCGCATCGGTCGCCTCTAGAGTCCTCAGGCCGCGCAGGTCGTCGCGGGACACGAGCTCGACGCGGCGCCACATGGCATTGCGGATCATCACTCGGAAGGCGCGCTCCTGCTGGGAGAGCGGGCGCGGGGGAGGCGGCGCAGCCGCGCCCGTCGTACGCGGGCGATGGTCGGGATCGGCGAGCGCCTCCCACTCGTCGATGAGCGAGGAGTCGGTCTGGCGCACGGTCTCGCCCAGCCAGTCGACCAGTTCCTCGAGCGCAGGTGGGCGGTGCTGGTCGGGCACCGTCTGGCGCAGGGTCCGGTAGGCATCGCTGAGATAGCGCAGCAGCAGCCCTTCCGAGCGGGCGATGCCGTAGCGGGTCACGAAGTCGGTGAAGCTCATGCCCTGCTCGAACATCTCCCGTACGACGGACTTCGGGTCGAGGGCGTCGTCGGGCAGCCAGGGGTGGCTCTCCCGATAGATCGCGAAGGCAGGTTGGAGGATGTCGACGAGTGGTCGCGGCCAGGTCACCTCCTCGAGCAGCGCCATGCGCTCGTCGTACTCGAGACCATCGGCCTTCATCTCCGCGATCGCCTCGCCCCGTGCCGCGTGTTGCTGCGCGTAGAGGACCTGCCGGGGCGGGTCGAGGATCGCCTCGATCGTCGACACGATGTCCAGCGCGTACGACGGCGACTCGGTGTCGAGCAGGTCCAGTGCCGCGATCGCGAAGAGCGCCAGCGGCTGGTTGAGCGCGAAGTCCTCCGGCAGCTCGACGGTCAGGACGTAGCGCCGGCCGAAGTCGTCCGGCGCCTCCAACCGGGTGAGCACGCCGTTCTGCACCAGACTCCGGGTCAGGCGGAGGGCGCGCCGGGCCAGCTTGAGCTGGTTGCGCCGGTCCTCGTGGTTGTCGGTCAGCAGCCGGCGCATCACCGGGAAGGCGTCCTCCTCGCGCGCGGCGACGTTGACCAGCATCGCGTTGTCGACCAACATGTGCGAGCGCAGCGACTCGGGTGCACCGCTGACCAGCTTGTCGAAGCTCTTCTCGGTCCACACGACCGTGCCGGGCGGCGGCTTCTTGAGCTGGGCCTTCGACTTGCGCTTCGCCAACTGCTGTTCGCTCATCGCGGCATTCTTCGCGGCCGCCTTGGCCTTGGCGCGCTCGTTGTCGATGACGTGCTCGGGTGCCTGGACGACGACGTGCCCGATGGTGTCGAAGCCGGCGCGTCCGGCGCGGCCGGCGATCTGCTGGAACTCCCGGGTGCGCAGAATCCGCTCGCGGGAACCGTCGTACTTGACCAGACCGGTGAAGAGGACCGTGCGGATCGGCACGTTGATGCCGACGCCCAGTGTGTCGGTGCCGCAGATGATCGTCAGCAGCCCTTCCTGCGCGAGCTGTTCGACGAGCCGGCGATAGCGGGGAAGCATCCCGGCGTGATGGACGCCGATGCCCCGGCGCAGCAGCTTGGACAGCGTCTTGCCGAAGCCGGCGCCGAAGCGGATCCCGGCGAGGCGGGCAGCCAGTCGTTCCGGATCGGCCGGCTTGGGAAGGGCCGGGGTGAGCAGCGCGGTGGCCTGCTCGACCGCGGCCGCCTGGGTGAAGTGCACGACGTACACCGGCGCCTGACCGGTGTCGACCAGTTCCTTGAGCGTGTCCGCGAGCGGTTCCAGTGACCAGTCGAAGGTCAGCGGGACCGGGCGTTCGGCCTGGTTGACGACCGCCGTCTCACGGCCATTGCGCTTCGTCAGGTCCGCGGCGATCTCGGTGACATCGCCGAGCGTCGCCGACATCAGCACGAACTGCGCCTGGGGGAGTTCGAGCAGCGGGACCTGCTAGGCCCAGCCGCGCTGCGGGTCGCCGTAGTAGTGGAATTCGTCCATGATGACCAGGCCGACGTCGGCTCGTTCGCCCTCGCGCAAGGCGATGTTGGCGAGGACCTCGGCGGTACAACAGATGATCGGCGCATCCGGATTCACCGAGGCGTCGCCGGTGAGCAACCCGACGTCCTCGGGGCCGAAGACGTCACAGAGCGCGAAGAACTTCTCGCTGACCAGCGCCTTGATCGGCGCGGTGTAGAAGGAGACCCGCCGGTCACTCATCGCAGCCATGTGCGCGGCGGTGGCGACCAGTGACTTGCCCGAGCCGGTCGGCGTTGCGAGGACGACATTGTTGCCGGCGAGCACCTCGAGGATCGCGTCCTCCTGGTGCGGGTACAGCTCCAGCCCCTGGGCCTCCGCCAGGGCCAGCACTCGCTCGTACGCCGTCTCGCTCACCGGGCCTATTCTGTCGCACGATCCGTCAGTTGCGGCCCGGTGGCGCAGGGTCAGTACGCCGCGCGGCGCACATCTCGCCTTGCTCGCCGCTGGCGGCGTGCGGTCGTCTTGATTCGGGAATGGTGGTTGCGGCCGTCTTTGGTTGCCGTAGGCGGGTTTCTGCGGTCGTTCGGCTGCACCGTCCGGCGTGGGTTGCGCCCTGTGGTTGCGGTGGCGAGCAGGGTCGGCACCGGGCTGAGGGTAAGCGGTCGGCTCGCGGTCGCCCTGTTGAGCTGGGAACCGCTTGGGCATGCGTCTGGCGTGGAGATCACACACACCAGGTGTGTGGGATCTCCACGCTAGGAGGCGTCAGAGCCTCAGAGGGTGGGGCGGGGGCCGGGTTTCGTGATGAGGACGCGGCCCGAGGGCAGGGTCCAGCGGTAGGAGCCGTCAGGTCGTCGCCGGTACTCGAAGGTGCCGTGGGTCTTGGCGCGGTGGTGGCGCCGGCATAAGGGAGCCAGGTTGCCGGGTCTGGTTTGCCCGGGTGGACCGCCGTCATCCGGATCGAGGTAGGGCTCAATATGGTCCAGGTCGCAGAACCTGGAGTTGCGGCGGCAGCCGGGGAAGACGCAGGTGGCGTCGCGCTGGATGACGAGTTCGCGCATCCACTCGGGCGGGTCGTGCCGGTCCGCGCCGTCGGTCTTGTTCATGTCGAGGATGGGCCGGACGGTCACGTTCGCGCCGGTGAGCCAGTCGCGGATCAGGTCCTGGGTGGCCACGCCGAGGCGTTCGATGGTGATGGGGCCGGTGGTGGGGGCGAGCAGGGCGGCGTCGGAGAGGTGCAGGAAGAGCTCGACGGCAGGTGCGGGCTGTCGTTCGGGAATCTCGTTGGCTGTGCCATTTGATCGCGCCGTTGAGCAGGTCCAGAGCCAACTGCGGGTCGGCCAGAGTCCCGACGGCCTTGGCGCGGCGGATGTCGCGGGTGTCGGTGTCGCCGAGGTCTTTGAAGATACCGGCGAGCTGGTTCAGCCGGGCATCTAAACGGGTCGCGTCTTGGTGGTCGAGCAGCATGGTGACCTCGGCGAGGGCCGGGTGCCCGGTCTCGTGTGTCCACACGCCGCGGTTGTTCAGGGCGTGTTGTTCGTCATCGACGGCCCGGTCGGGGTCGTGCCATAGGCGGATCTGGTCCACCAGCGCCTTGGCGCGAACCTGGCCGACGTGACGCGGGTCGGCACACACCATCCGGTCGGCCTGCCGCGCCGCTGCCAGCGACAGGTCCACCGTGTGGGCGGCAATCTTCCGGGCCACCCGCACCGGCACCAGCCGATCGACCACCGTCAGGTCCCACAGGCGGGGCAGCCGGTACTTGAGTTCGAGCACGTCACCGAGCAGCGACTTGGTGGCTTCGGTCGACCAGCCCAGCGCGGCGGCGAGTTCGTAGGTCGAGAACTCCGTGACCCGCGGCGCCCCCGGACCCGCCAGGCCGAGCTCGTGGTCGCCGTGGATGGTCTGCGGTGCCGCCGGCACCGCAGACCAGTCATCGGCACCCGCGACATGTGCCTCGGCCCACGCGGCCGCGGTCACCAGCAGCCGAACCTGTGCCTCTGCCTCTAATGCCAACGCATCGGTAGCAGCAGCCAACAGTGCCGCGTCATCGGCGGGCACCTTCAGCACTGCGGTTTCGGTCATGGATCTATTCAAGCAGCGACCACCGACACTTCTGATCCGTACTTTTCCCTTACAGACAAGGGAGAAGTGTTGTCTCGACAGGCTCGACCAACGAAGTCGGCGGTGCGCCGGGAGACGACCGCACCCACGGAGGCGCCGCCCCGTCGCTGCCAAGAACCGCGACCACCCACAACCAGCAAGCTGCCGGGGAACCGCAAACCGGATGCTGACCGGCGCGCGGTCTCGAACGTCCCGCTCACGGTCGAGGCCGCCAGCGGACCCGGCCTCGATACACGCGCTGCGCGCGTTACGCGACCAACGAGGAGAGGACTGATCACGAATCGAGAAGATCCGTCATGGTCCATACGTGATGATGGGCGCATGCCTTCTGCGAAGCAGTCCTCTGCCGACAGCCACGACCTGATCACCGTCAGCGGAGCGAGGGTCAACAACCTCAAGGACGTGACCGTCCAGATCCCCAAGCGGCGGCTGACCGCGTTCACCGGCGTCTCCGGGTCGGGCAAGTCCTCACTCGTCTTCGGGACGATCGCCGCAGAGTCGCAGCGGCTGATCAACGAGACCTATTCGACCTTCGTGCAGGGCTTCATGCCCTCGCTGTCGCGGCCGGACATCGACCACCTCGAGGGCATCACGGCGGCGATCGTCGTGGACCAGGAGCGGATGGGCGCCAATGTGCGCTCGACCGTCGGCACGGTCACCGACGCCAACGCGATGTTGCGCATGCTCTTCAGCCGGCTGGGTACGCCGTACATCGGGAGCCCGCAGGCCTTCTCCTTCAATGTCCCCACCCGCAAGGCCGGTGGCGTCATGACCACCGAGAAGGCCGGCGGCAAGGTCGAGAAGAAGGTCGTCAAGCAGGCGGTGTACCTCGGCGGCATGTGCTCGGAGTGCGAGGGCCGCGGCACCGTCTCGGATCTCGACCTCACCCAGATCATCGACGAGTCGAAGTCACTGGTCGAGGGCGCCATCCTGGTCCCCGGATACACCGCGGACGGGTGGATGGTGGCGCCGTACAAGGCCGTCGTACCCCCCGACGTACCGATCAAGAAGCTCACGAAGGCGCAGCGCCAGGATCTCCTGTACGGCGAGACGCGCAAGGTCAAGGTCGAGAAGATCAATGTCACCTACGAAGGCCTGATCCCCAAGATCCGCAAGTCCATGTTCGGCAAGGACATCGACTCCCTGCAGCCGCACCTCAAGGCCTTCGTCGAGCGCACCGCCGTCTTCGGCGACTGCCCCGCGTGCGGCGGCACCCGGCTGAACGAGTCGGCCAGGTCGTCGACCATCAAGGGCAAGAACATCGCCGACATCTGCCTGATGCAGATCACCGATGCGGCGCAGTGGGTACGCGAGATCGACGACGAGGGCGTGGCGCCGCTGGTCGGCAACCTGCTCGACCTGCTCGACTCCTTCACCGAGATCGGTCTCGGCTACCTGTCGCTGGACCGCCCGTCGGGAAGCCTGTCCGGGGGAGAGGCGCAGCGGGTGAAGATGATCCGGCATCTCGGGTCCGCCCTGACCGACGTCACCTATGTCTTCGACGAGCCGACCGTCGGCCTGCATCCGCACGACATCGAGCGGATGAACAAGCTGCTGCTCGACCTGCGGGACAAGGGCAATACGGTGCTGGTCGTCGAGCACAAGCCGGAGACGATCGGCATCGCCGACCATGTCGTCGACCTCGGCCCGGGGGCGGGCAGCGAGGGCGGCACCATCGGCTACGAAGGCAGCCTCGACGGCTTGCTGAAGAGCAAGACTCTGACCGGCGAGTACCTGCACCACAAGGCCGCGCTCAAGGATTCCGTGCGCAAGCCCGCGGGCACGCTGGAGATCCGGAAGGCCAACCAGCACAACCTGCGCGATGTCGATGTCGACGTGCCGCTCGGGGTGCTCTGCGTCGTCACCGGCGTCGCCGGGTCGGGCAAGAGCTCACTGATCCACGGATCGATCCCGGCAGCGGCCGGCGTGGTCTCGGTCGACCAGTCCGCGATCAAGGGCTCGCGGCGAAGCAATCCGGCGACGTACAGCGGCGTACTCGAACCGATCCGGAAGGCCTTCGCCAAGGCCAACGGCGTCAAGCCGGCGCTCTTCTCGTCCAACTCCGAAGGCGCCTGCGAGACCTGCAGCGGCAACGGCATGATCTACACCGAACTCGGCTTCATGGAGACGGTGGCGACCATCTGCGACGACTGTGGCGGCAAGCGCTTCCAGGCTGCCGTGCTCGAGCTGCGCTTCGGTGGTCTCAACATCGCCGAGGTGCTCGATCTCGCGATCGCGGAGGCGCGGGCCTTCTTCGCGGACGGCGAGGCGAAGACGCCCGCCGCGGCGGCCGGTCTCGAACGGCTCGAGGACGTCGGCCTCGGCTATCTCAAGCTGGGCCAGCCGCTCAACACCCTCTCCGGCGGTGAGCGGCAGCGCCTCAAGCTGGCCGCGCACATGGCGGCACACAAGTTGGGTGACGATGCCGTCTACGTGCTCGACGAACCGACGACGGGCCTGCACCTTGCCGATGTCGACAATCTGCTGGCGCTCCTGGACCGGCTGGTCGACTCGGGCAGGTCGGTGATCGTGATCGAGCACCACCAGGCGGTGATGGCGCACGCGGACTGGATCATCGACCTCGGTCCCGGCGCCGGCCATGACGGCGGCACGGTGGTCTTCGAGGGCACGCCGCAGGAGCTGGTCGCCTCACGGGCCGGCCTCACCGGCGAACACCTGGCGGCGTACGTCGGCTGAGCCGACGCGTCGCGTCAGGAGACGCGCGATGCGGTCGCGACGTGTTCGCAGACGAGTGCCAGCTCGTCGCGGACGTCGACCCGGAGTGAGGGGCAGGTCAGGTCGAGCAGCAGTTGCGCCGCGGCACGTGCACGCATGCCGACCTGGTCCTCGCCGAGCGACTGGCTGATTCGTACGGCGTCGAGGCAGATCACCTTCGCCGGTGCCAGATAGCGCGCCGGAATGAGCGGTCGCCGCTCATTGACACCGCGCAGAATGACCGAGACCTGTTCCTGGGTGAGTGCGTGCTCGGTCATGTTCAGTCCTGCTCGTCCGGCGGGATCGCCCCGCTCCGTGGTGTTGCAGGCATCAACGACTTTCCCCTTGTGTCGTTACGGGTTTGCGGACAATTCGGACCGGGTGGCGTGGAACACGTTCCAATTCTCCGAAATGATTCGTGCCCGGCCCCACAGGGGACCGGGCACGAATCATTCAACGATCAGCGACTGTGATCAGTGCGCATCCGGGTTCCCGGGTGGGGTCCGGTTGGGCACGTTGCAGATCGCATCCCGCAGGTCGACGGTGATCGGGATGCCGATCACCTTGACGCTGACCTTCAGGGCGGTGGCGCCGACGCATCGGACGATGCCGGTGCCGCCGACACCCTTCATGCCGGTGGTCTGACCGAGGAGCTTGGTCGGCACCAGATCGGTGCGCGCGTCCACGGTCGAGAAGCCATCGCCCGGCGTGAAGGCGAGGGTCGCCCCACTGAGGTCGGCATTGATCGAGCCGCCCTTGATCGGGTGCTCGCAGTACGGCGTGCACCCGTCACCGAAGTCGGCGTTGTTGAGGTAGACCGGGCCACCGTTGTCGGTGTCCAGGTTGCCCGTCAGGTCGAGCCGCTGCAGCCGCAGGTTGGTCACCGTCATGCCGCGGTCGGGGTCGACCAGGTTCAACGTCGTGTAGCCGTTGCCGGAGAACCGGATCGAGCCCAGCGCCGGGTTGTGCAGCCCGGAGTGCGGGAGGCACGCCTCGTCGCCGGCCATGCAGATGTCCAGCTTCGACGGCAGCGGGTTCGCGATCGAACCGCTGAGGCCGCCCATGGAGATCTTCAGGCTGTCGGTGGGCTCGTCGGCCGAGTAGTGCAGCTGCATGGCGCCGGTGCCGTCGTCGACCAGGCCCAGGTGCAGGTTCGGCACCAGGTGGTCGATGGTGGCCTTGACGTCGTTGCTGACCGCACCCGAGCCGTCGTACTCCTTGAGCGCGATGTCGAAGACCTTGCCCGCGGTCGTGTCGAGGAGCACGTCCGGAGTCGAGCTGAGGTCGGCCGCCACCTTGCGGAGTCCGTGGATCCGGGCACCGAGCTCGAGACCGTTCGGGCCGCCCTGGCTGAGGGTCAGTCCGTCGTTGTCGCCGGGGACGGCCACGGGGTCGCCGTGGCCGGCCGAGAGCTCGACGAGCCCGATCGGGTCGCCGCCGGTGTCGAAGACGGCACCGCCGTCATCCACTGCGACGGACAGCTTGGTCGGGATCTCGTGCAGCTTCAGGGCGAGATCCGTCGCGCCCATCACGATGCCGTCGTCCTTGTGGGCGTTGAGGTCCACCTCGTCGATCGGCGCGGAGCCCTCGATCGAGATGTTGCCATCGGTGTTCAGGCCCAGGTTCAGCTCGTGCGGAGCCTGGTCGATGGTGGCATCCAGGTCGAGACCGTTCTGGCTGACCACCGCGTGCAACGGCGTCGGGGCCATGGTGAGCCCGAGCGCCAGATCGTCGCCCATGCCCAGGTGCATGCCCTCGAAGCCCGGCAGGCGGATCGCCACGGAGTTGTGCTCGCCCTTGGTGAGCATCCGCAGGTACGCCGCGTCGTCCAGGAGCGCCAGCTTGCCGTTGGTGGCGTAGCCGGCCTGGAAGTCGCCGATCGGGGCGCTGGCCGCCATGGTGCCGTTGCCGTCCGCACCGAGCCCGAAGGACAGGTCCGTCGGGACGCCCGTCATGGACAGACGGATGTCGCTGTCGGTACGACCCGCATTGAGCTGCGTCGCGTTGACGTCGACCTGGTCGAGGCCGTGCGCCGAACGCAGGTCGGCCTTCATCGCGCCGTCCTCGGAGCCGGTCAGGCCCAGGGTGACGGAGCCGTCGACGCTCTGGATCTTCGCATTCGCCACGAAGACCTTGTCCGAGCCGGAGTCGTCGGCGAGGTTGATCCCCACCGTGGTCGGCCGGTCGGTGGTCATGGTCGCCGCGATGTTCTGCGCGCTGACCTGTCCGCCGGGGAGGCCGATCGCCAGGGCTGCCGAGGTGGGCGCCGGGTCGAAGGAGACGCCGAAGCGCTGCTCCTTCGGCGCCAGCGCCGGGCTGCCCGGGTTGCCGTTGCTGGCCGGCGTCGTCGACGGGGAGACACCCTTCGGGGCCACGGCTCCGGTGACGGCGAGGGCGTCATCGCCCTCCGAGGTGACCTTGAGGGTCGCACCGGCACTGTCGAGACCGATCTCGGCCTGGAAGGCCTTCGGGGCGTTCGTCGTACGAGCGTCGTACCCGAAGCGGTACTCGGTCGGGTTGCCCGGCAGGGTCAGCACCGCCTGGACGCTGAGCGGCAGGTTCGCCGGTGCGCCGTCCATCCGGGCGATCTTGATCACCGGCGTGGAACCGTTGAGCGTCACGGTGGCGAGCAGATCGGGGACGTTGTCACCGGTCACGTCGATCGGGTCGGGGATGCCGATGATCGAACCGAACTCGCGAGCCACCTGACGGCCGTCCGCGGCGACGTAGGTGCTGCGCCAGGTGAAGCGGGCGGTGTCGGTGAGGTCCTTCAGCGGCGACTTCTTCGACACCGCGTCGACGACCTTGTCGATGAGCCCGTCCACCGGGTCGCCCGACTTCGCGACGCCCTTGGTGACGCCGCCGAGCAGCGTGTCGAGCAGCGAGCGCAGGGCGGTCGGGTCGGCGAGGTTGAGCAGGTTCGCGTTGCCGATCGGGTTGATCGTGAGGGTCACGCCCAGCGGGCCGAGCAGGGTCGAGAGCAGGCCGTTGAGGGTCAGCGCCGGTGCGTTCACGGGCGTCAGCAGGCTGGTCACCGGGTTGAGCAGTCCGGTGAGCAGGTTGCCGACCGCGCGGGTGTAGCCACCGGTGGTGCTGTGCTCGACCGGGGCCTGCGGTGCGGAGGCATCGCCGACGAAGAAGCTGATCTGGTCCGCACTGGGCAGCCAGACCGAGTCGCCGCCGAAGCTGGCGCTGGCGTCGAGGACACGGCTCTGGCCGCTGACCGGGACCGAGCGGATCGCGCGGCCCGAGGTGGTCGTCTGGATGTCTCCGGAGTCGCCGGCCAGCTTCAGGGTCATCGTCTTGTCCGCGACCGGCTTGCCGAAGCGGTCACTCTCGGGAGTGAGGTCGACCAGGATCGCGCCGAGCTGGGCCCGGGTGTCGGGTTGGGCGCGGGTGTCACCGGTGTAGATCGTGCCGGTGGTGCGCTTGTCCAGGGTGGTCGAAGTGGCACCCGAGTCGCCGATGTAGAGGGAGTCGTCGTCCGCCTGACCCTGGACGGCGAGTGCGCCGGCGTCGAGGTCGGGGAGATCGAAGCTGGTGGTGGCCTTGCCGGCCGCGTCGGTGACGACGTGCTGGACGCCCACACCGGGGACGGTGAGGGTGACCTGGCGGTCGGCCACCGGCACATTGCTCACGCCGGGGGCCTTCACGACCGCGGTC
>JASLCW010000261.1 GCA_030151765.1 Marmoricola sp. | reverse complement strand
CTGGTCATCAAGCTCGCCGACCGGCTGCACAACATGCGCACGCTGCGCTACGTGAAGGCCGAGACCCAGCAGCGCAAGTCCCGCGAGACCCTCGACATCTATGCCCCGCTGGCCCACCGGCTCGGCATGAACACCCTCAAGTGGGAGCTCGAGGACCTCGCCTTCGCCACGCTGCATCCCAAGATCTACGACGAGATCGTGCGTCTGGTCGCCGAGCGGGCGCCGGCCCGGGACCAGTTCCTGCACCGGGTGATCGAGGCGGTCGAGAGCGATCTCAAGTCGGCGCGGATCAAGTCGACCGTCACCGGCCGGCCGAAGCACTACTACTCGATCTACCAGAAGATGATCGTGGGCGGTCGCGAGTTCAGCGACATCTACGACCTGGTGGGCATCCGCATCCTCGTCGACACCGACCGCGAGTGCTACGGCGTACTCGGCGTCCTGCACAACCGCTGGAACCCGATCCCGGGGCGGTTCAAGGACTACGTCGCGATGCCGAAGTTCAACCTCTACCAGTCGCTGCACACGACGGTGATCGGCCCGCAGGGCAAGCCCGTCGAGATGCAGATCCGCACCTACTCGATGCACCGTCGTGCCGAGTACGGCGTCGCGGCGCACTGGAAGTACAAGGAGGACGGGCGCGCCGGGGTCGACACGGACCGGCCGATCAGTGACTCCGACATGCCCTGGGTGCGGCAGCTGCTCGACTGGCAGAGCGAGGTCGAGGACCCGGGTGAATTCCTGGAGTCCTTGCGCTTCGAGATCAATGCCGCCGAGGTCTATGTCTTCACTCCGCGCGGTGACGTGATCGCGCTGCCCAACGGGTCGACCCCGGTCGACTTCGCCTATGCGATCCACACCGAGGTCGGTCACCACACCATCGGCGCCCGCGTCAACGGCCGCCTGGTGCCGCTCGAGTCGACGCTGGAGCACGGCGACGTCGTGGAGGTCTTCACCTCCAAGGCGCAGAATGCCGGCCCCTCCCGCGACTGGCTGAGCTTCGTGAAGTCGCCGCGTGCGCGCAGCAAGATCCGGCAGTGGTTCACCAAGGAGCGCCGCGAGGAGGCGATCGAGCAGGGCAAGGAGCAGATCGCCCGGCTGATGCGCAAGGAGGGCGTCCCACTCAAGCGGGTGATGAGCCACGAGTCGCTCACCCAGGTCGCCCACGAACTCCGCATCACCGACGTGTCCGCGCTCTATGCAGCCGTCGGCGAGGGCAATCTCGGTGCGCAGACCGTCGTACGCAAGGTCATCGACATGTACGGCGGCCGCGAGGGCGCTGCCGAGGATCTTGCCGAGGCCGTCAGCATCACCCGCCCGCGGCGCCAGCCGGCGACCGTCAGCGACTCGGGTGTCATCGTCCCCGGAGTCTCCGACGTCCTCATCAAGCTGGCCCGCTGTTGTACGCCGGTCCCCGGCGACGAGATCATCGGCTTCGTCACCCGCGGCTCGGGCGTCTCCGTGCATCGCCGCGACTGCACCAATGCGGACGACCTGCTCAGCCAGCCGGACCGGCTCATCGACGTCGAGTGGGCACCCGTCGCCGGCTCGACCTTCCTGGTGCAGATCATGGTCGAGGCGCTGGACCGCGCCCGGCTGCTCTCCGACATCACTATGGCGCTGGCCGACCAGCACGTGAACATCCTGTCCGCGACCCTGTCGACGAGTCGTGATCGCGTCGCCAAGAGCCGCTTCACCTTCGAGATGGCCGACCCCAAGCACCTGGGCGTGGTCCTCAAGGCGGTCCGCGCCGTCGACGGCGTCTTCGACGCCTATCGCGTCACCCAGTAGCCCGAGTTCTCGGGGTGGCTCCCTGATGTCTCGAGCCGTCTCGATCCCTAGCGTCGTGAACATGACTCGGTTGCGCCGTACCCGCCTCGCCCTGCTCTCTCTGATCGCCGCTCTCGTCGCCCTGGTGGCGGTCACCGTCCCGGTCGGTGCGGCGCCCGTCGGCAAGCCGCTGGTGGCCCCGAAGGGGGCGACGGTGAGTGAGGCTGCCGGACGTGCGGTGGTGAAGCTCGCCCTGAAGGCCAAGGCGAAGAAGACGCTCCGGATCCCCTTCAAGACCGTCGCCGGCACGGCCAGGGCGGGCAGCGACTTCAAGGCCGCCAAGGGGAAGGTGGTCATCAAGAAGGGTGCCAAGTCCGGAAAGGTCACGATCGTGCTGGTCAACGACCGGGTGGCGGAGCCGGTGGAGAGGTTCACGGTCAGATTCGCCGGGGGTTCGGCGTACCGGCTGAAGACGACCTCGGCGACCGTGACGATCAAGGACGATGACGGCGCCGCCGGCGGCGGGGGAGCCGACGCGGCGCTCGCCAAGGTGCACCAATGGAGCGGTGACATCACGGTGCATGTCACCCAGCACCAGGTGATGAACCCGACGATCGTCGACGAGGACTGGACCTTCGTGGCGCATCTGGTGCTCGCACCGCAGCCGTACACCAATGTCTGGCTCCCCCTCCCCGCGAGTTCCTGGACTCTTCAGGGCACCCACACGAGCAGCGATCCCACCAGTCAGTGCGCGGCCCACCCGGATCACCGGGACTTCGACACATCGGGCAGTTTCATGGCCGATCCGCAGTCGGGCTATCCGCAGACCGGCAAGGCGCAGTGGCTGCTGAAGACCCAGGTGGGCACCACGCCCAGCGTCATGGAGGCGGGTCCGATCAGCGCGGCGGACGTCTACCACTCCTGGGCCTACTACAGCGGCAGCTGCCACGAGAGCGTCTCGGACAGCTCCACGTCGGTGGGCTTCCAGACCCACTGGCGCACGTCGGACCCGGTCGGGCACCCGGGAACCTTCCCGTTCACGCTGAAGTACGGCGCCTCCGGGACGAGCCTCACCGTCGACTTCACCGATGACTACAGCCAGCAGGCGGGGTGGACGACGCACTCCCGGGTGACGGGGACGCTGCACGGCTCCTGAGCCTCGATAGGCTCCCGATGTGGATGAGGGACTCTTCGATGCGCCGGGCCGGCAGGCCCCGTCATCGGGCGGCACCCTCGCGGGCAACAACAGCAGGTCGGCGCCACTCGCCGTACGGGTCCGGCCACGCACCTTGGAGGAGCTGGCCGGGCAGCAGAAGCTGCTCCGCGACGGCTCGCCGCTACGCCGGCTCGTGGAGAGCGACGACGCGATGTCGCTGCTGCTCTGGGGCCCGCCCGGCACCGGCAAGACCACGATCGCCTCGATCGTCTCCCAACAGACCGATCGCAGCTTCGTGGAGATCTCCGCGGTCGTCGCCGGCGTCAAGGAGGTGCGGGCGGCGATCGACCAGGCCCGAAACCAGCTGGTGGCCGGCGGCCGCGAGACGGTCCTCTTCGTGGACGAGGTGCACCGCTTCTCCAAGGCCCAGCAGGACGCGCTGCTGCCGGGCGTGGAGAACCGCTGGGTCTCGCTGATCGCGGCCACGACCGAGAATCCGCACTTCAGCGTGATCTCCCCGCTGCTGTCCCGCTCGCTGCTGCTCACCCTCGAGCCGCTCACCGACGAGGACATCGGCCAGGTGGTCGATCGTGCCCTCGCCGACGAGCGCGGGTACGACGGCACGGTGGTACTCGACGACGACGCCCGTGAGCACCTGGTCCGGCTGGCCGGGGGAGACGCCCGCCGGTCGCTGACCTATCTCGAGGCGGCCGTCGGCGCGGCCGGGGAGAGCGGGCATGTCGACCTCGCCACCGCCGAGCAGGCCGTGGACAAGGCGGCTGTCCGCTACGACCGGCAGGGCGACCAGCACTACGACGTGGTCAGCGCCTTCATCAAGTCGGTGCGCGGCTCGGACGCCGACGCCGCACTCCACTATCTGGCCCGGATGATGGAGGCGGGGGAGGACCCGCGCTTCATCGCCCGGCGGCTGATCATCCTGGCCAGTGAGGACATCGGCCTCGCCGACCCCACCGCCCTGCCCACGGCGGTCGCGGCCGCCCAGGCGGTCCAGTTGATCGGCATGCCCGAGGGCCGGCTCACGCTGGCGCAGGCGACGATCGCGCTGGCGGTGGCCCCGAAGTCCAATGCGGTCATCAACGCCATCGGAGCCGCGAGCGCCGACGTACAGGCGGGCAAGATCGGCACCGTCCCGCCGCACCTGCGCGACGCCCACTACCCCGGTGCGAAGAAGCTCGGCCACGGCACGAAGTACGTCTATTCGCACGACGAGCCCTACGGCATCGCCACCCAGCAGTACCTCCCGGACGTGCTCAGCGAGGCCCGCTACTACGAGCCGACCAACCTGGGCGCGGAGGCGACCGTGCGTGAGCGCTGGGAGCGGGTCCGGCGGATCATCCGCGGCAGGTAGGGTCAGACACCATGAACACCGCCACGATCATCGCGCTCGCGGTGGCCGTCGCCGCCCTGGCCGGCGTGGCCGTCCTGGTGGTGCTCTTCGCCTCGGAGCGACGCAAGTACGCCGAACTCCTGGTCGCGCAGCGTGCCGAGATCGAGCAATTGCGGGCGGACCGGGTGATGGAGACCGCGATGCTGCCGCGCGAGACCGCGACGGTGGCCGAGTTCCTGATCACCGACGCCGGCGCCGAGCGCAAGGACTATGTGGCGGTCGACGACCGGCTCGTGCTCAGCGCGACCCTGGGGGAGCCGCTGGTGCGCGCCGCCGCCTTCGGGCACGGCCTGCGCCGGGCGCTGTCCCCGCGCGCCCTCAACCGGATCCGCTTCGAGATGCGCCGTGAGGTGCGCCGCAGCCGCCGGCAGCGTCGCCGCGACATGCGCCAGGCCTGGAACGACGCGAAGCAGGCCCCGAACCCGGCCCCGAAACAGGCGCAGGATCCGGCCGCATGAGGCGCGGATTCTGGTTCGGCGCCGGAATGGCCGCCGGAGCCTACGGCGTCGTCCGGGCACGACGTGTCATGGAGGCCTTCACTCCCGACGGCATCCGCGACCGCCTCTCCGGCCTGGGCGTCGGCGTCCGCGTCTTCAACGAGGAGATGCGCGCCGGCATGACCGAGAAGGAAACCGAGTTGCGCGATCGCATCGCCTTGATGCGTGATGGTGGCGCACCCGAACTGACAAGCTCCGAGGGCGCCGCGCCGCGGTCGCTCTCCGGATCCGCTCCCACCGAAAGGGAAACCACCTGATGGACACCGCCGAGGTACGCCGCCGCTTCACCGCGCACTTCGTGGAAGCCGGCCACACGGCCGTGCCGTCAGCCTCCCTCCTGGTCGACGATCCCAACCTGCTCTTCGTCAACGCCGGCATGGTGCCCTTCAAGCCCTATCTGCTGGGCCAGGAGACGCCGCCGTACCCGCGTGCCACCAGCATCCAGAAGTGCATCCGCACCCCCGACATCGAGGACGTCGGCAAGACCACCCGCCACGGCACGTTCTTCGAGATGTGCGGGAACTTCTCCTTCGGTGACTACTTCAAGGAGGGCGCCATCACACTGGCGTGGGACCTGGTCACCAAGTCCCAGGCCGACGGCGGCTTCGGCTTCGACGAGTCGGTCCTGTACCCCTCGGTTCTCGACGGCGATGACGAGGCAGTGGCGCTATGGCGGCGGATCACCGGGCTGCCGGATGACCGCATCGTGCGCCTGCCTCCCAAGGAGAACTACTGGTCGATGGGCGTGCCCGGCCCTGGCGGCCCGTGCTCGGAGATCCTCATCGACCGCGGCCCTGACTACGGAGCCGACC